>JAAZBG010000013.1 GCA_012513915.1 Fibrobacter sp. | reverse complement strand
GTATTTACCGATGCCGACATGTTGTTTAAACCGGGCTGGCTTGCATCACTTGACAGAAAATTATCTGATGATGTAGCACTGGTGTTCGGACGGACAGCCATCCAACCTTCAAATAACGGATTATCTCAGTTTTTCCAGGCATTTCAACTCGACTTTCTTTTTGCAACAGCCTACACATTTTTCCATGCCGGAATACCGGGATCGTGCATGGGAAACAACATGGCCATTTCGCGTCAAAAATACCTTGAATGCGGCGGCTTTGAAAAAATAGGATACAGTTTAACTGAAGACAGAGCACTTTATGCACATTTTAAGAAAAACAACTTTAAAATAGACATAACAGAGCCCTTTACCGCTGACGCCATAACGCATCCGTGTAACAATGTTGTTCAGTTTTTTAATCAGATGAAACGATGGGTCATAGGCGGGCTGAGCGACCGGTCAGTTCTTCTTCCAATCGCACTGCTCTTTGCGATCCAGAACATTACGTTGTGCATTGTGTTAACAGGAGTTCTTCCGAAACAGCTAACTATCATAGTAGTAGGAAATTTTTTACTGACATGGCTTTTTACAATTGTCGGGTTTAATGGCATTAAAGCTCATTGCAATGCAATTTACTTTCCTCTGTTTTTTGCAATACTTCTTATTGAAGTACTATTGTTTTCCATCTCATTTATTGTTAATCCGTCTGTCAGCTGGAAAGGACGGACATTAACAAAATGAGACACACGCTTCTTCATTATTATATAACCAACAGATGCAACTCAAAATGCATTTTTTGTGATATCTGGCATGAATCGAAAAAGTATGATGCCAACCCTGAGGATGTATTTCGAAACCTTCATAGTGCTAAAAAAGCAGGGTGCTCATTTGTGGACTTTACAGGAGGTGAACCACTGCTTCATCCTGAGCTGCCGGCATTCCTGAAGGAAGCGAAACGCACCGGTTTTATTACATCAGTCACTACCAATTGCCTTCTGTTCAGAAAACGTGCACCAGAGCTTGACAATTTAATTGACCTGCTTCATTTCAGTATCGATTCTTCTGATGCATCGGAGCACAACCGGATTCGGGGTGTTGATTGTTTCAGCCATGTGATCGATAGTATCGACGAAGCCAAAAAGTATCGATTGGTACCGGACCTTCTCTTTACTTACACGAACGAGAATATTGATCATGCCGATGGTGTCTATATAATTGCAAAAAACAATAAACTCATGATGATTCTTGACCCGGTGTTTGATCCCTGGTCAACTGATCAGCTATCTCCCAAAACACATCAAAAAGCACTTGCATTCTCCCGACGCAGCGGTGTGTACCTCAATACAGCACATCTGTCCCTTCGGGCACAGGGTGGAAATCATATTCGCGAACCATTATGCAGAGCGATGGATTCCACAATAGTTATCCTTCCGGACAACACCATGGCACTCCCCTGTTTCCATCATAGAAGTTTTATGCTTCCGATTGATGGTACCATCGATAGCATCCTCCGCAGTGATGAATACAAACGCTATCGGCTGAATCAGGGCAAATATACGTTTTGTGAAGGCTGCCATATCAACTGTTACTTTGATCCATCATACAACTACATGATGAATGCTCTCACATGGCAATCGATACATGCGAAATTGCGTTATGCCTGGACAAAGCACATTCAATACAAACGACCGATTCCACGACGAAAATGTGTAACCTTTAAATAAAACGGGCAGCTCAATGAATTGCTCATCAGTTGAAAGGAGGATGCAGTTCTCAGTTGGTTTTAGCAATGTTCCCGGAGTATTTTTTCGAATAACTTTGAACCTCTTATATGACCTTTAATACAAAATAAGCTGGAGAACACGAATGGATTCTCGCAATCCAGTTGCTAACAGGTGAGAACGTGATTTAATTTCATTATTTGCTCTATGTATAATGTGCGGGTAATTTAATCGAATAAATTCTCACTAACCCGATTTGGAGTGTAGTATGAACCGTTCGGCAAAAAAGTTTCACTTTACGATGGTATGTGTTATTGCATCGTTGTTTCCGTTGTATGCAGCGAGTATTACCGTTCCGGTGAACAGCCCAACTATCGCTGCCGCCATGACGCAGATCAAGAAAGGTGATACAATATTCGTTGAGGATGGTGTTTATAAGGAGCATATCTTTGTAAATGCCGGAGTAAGTTTGATAGCAAAGAACCTTTTCAAGGCAGTCATTGACGGCAAAGGAAAAGGTACTGTTGTAACGATGGGTAACAGTTCATCGATAAGCGGTTTTGAAGTTCGCAATGGGACAATTGGTATATTCAGTACCTCTGCGGGTGTTTCCATTACGAAATGCCGGGTTCTGTACAACAATCAAACAGGGATAATGAGTGTCGGGCATCTTCCTAAAATTGAGGATAATCTTATCATTTACAATAAGGGGTCCGGAATTCAGGGTTGGGATGTCCAGTCGACATCAGCGTCGATTAGTCACAACACAATTGCAATGAACAGCAACCATGGAATTTCCATCGGAGGCAATTCAAGTGTAATTGTGGACAACAACATTATATCGAATAATGATCAGTTCGGCGTTAAAACAAGCGATGAAAAAGTCCGGGTAACAATGGTAAGTAATAATTTTTTCCAGAATGCAAAGTTTACCGGATTTCTTCCTGTTGATAATTACTCAATTGAACCGAAATTTAAAAATGCTCAGCAGCTCCAGTTTACTCTCAGCAGCGATTCCCGCTGTTTAAGTAAAGGTTCTGATAATCAGGATCTGGGAGCACGGTTAGTTTACTGAAAGAAATTAATTTTTTAATATCCAGAGGGAGTTCTCCAAATGACCAGATTTTCTTTTAAGAAAGCGATATTGTTTCTCTCAATAGCCACCATGATCGTTCCTTACGCACTCAATGCGGCATCACTTCATGTTCCATCAGTCGGGATGAATACCATTGCTGAGGCAATGCTCAAGACTCGTGCCGGGGATACCATCGTACTTGAAAAAGGTACCTACAGAGAGCGGGTTCTTCTTGCCCCCGGTGTTACACTCATATCAAGAACACCATTTGCTGCAGTTGTTGATGGAACAGGAAAAGGTGTTGTAATCACCATGGGTAAGAATTCAACAATTGAAGGGCTCGTTGTACGCAATGGTACAATCGGTGTTTTTTCAAACAGCCCCGGCAATAAAATCGTTTCCTGCCGTATCATTAAAAACTGGCAAACCGGTATAATCGCTGTTCGTCATCTACCTATAATAGAGGACAATGTCATTGCGTTTAACCGTGGCAGTGGATTTCAGGGATGGGATGTACGTTCAACAAGTGCTACGATTAATCACAATACTATTTCCTATAATGGAAACCATGGTATCGCAGTTGGTGGAGCATCTGAATTCATTGTTGAAAACAATGTTGTTGCATACAATGAACGGTTTGGAATGAAAGTCCTTTCTGAAGCTGAAAAAGTGCAGGTCACCAACAATAATTTTTATCACAATCTTAACAACATGCTAAAAAAGCTTCCATCCGGCAACTTTTCCTTTGACCCTGCATTTGTGGCACCCAGAACTGGTATGAATTTCAGTACCGATCCCGCAAAGTGCTGTAAAGCAAAAGGTACAGATGATCAGGAACTTGGTACAAGAATCAGATAACATTTACAAAATAGTCAAGTTAAGGATTAAATCATGCTAAAACGTGCTACTCGCTTTTGTAAAGAATTTATTTTAACATTTACAATGCTGTGCGGCCTGGGAACTATTGCATCAGTGTGTGCTGATGGTCTCCCTGGAGAGTATCTTGCAACACAAAGATGGCGTTTTCTTTTTTCAAATCAGTCACCGGTTTCCAATCCGGCATTGATCAATGAAGTCAATTATCTATCAGTCCGTTATGCATTATCTTCTTCGATGAGCGATTTTGCCATGCACGAAGCCGGTGTGGTTTATCCTGTTGATCTTTACCATACTGTTGGTTTATCAATGCTCTATCAGGGTGTTGATCCGTATGAAGCCACAGATACCGAATTTAACAGTACCGGTGAAATGATTAATGACAAACAATACTTCTTCATGGGTTCATACTCATGGAATGCACTTGCCGGATTGACCATCGGTGCAAACCTGAATTTCTTTATGTACCCGTTTAACAATGACGAAATCGGTATGGGGGCAGATGTCGGTTTGACCTATCGCCTGCTCAATAATCCGGTTGTTGGAAATCATCTTCTTGGTGTTAATATTCAAAACGCACTTGTTAAAGTCGTTAACAGTTCAGAAATATACCCGCGTAATCTTCGTCTCTCCCTGAATTCAACGTACTGGGAACGTAAAATTGAAAGTAGTTTTGATTTTGCATTCAAAGATATTGGTACTGCAGCGGGAGAGTTTCTTGATGGTGCAACAACAGAGTGGGATCTCAATGCCAAACTGGGTTTCTGGTTTTTGCGTCTTATCAATCTTTATGGTGTTCTCAGCATGTCGGATGACGGACTTGAATCATGGGGTATCGCCGGTGGTTTTAATATTCCATCAGTCAATAACGGCCGTGATGCGTCAATACTTTGTCAGTACATGACATCACCGGAAGCGGAATTTGATGGTACCTTTACTCTGTATGCACGTGCAGATATCGGTAAACATCGCGAAGAGGTCTATGCGAAGAAAATGGCAAAGCTTGTCAGTCTGAAACCAAACGACCTTTATGTTAAAGCTGTAGAACTTTACTCACAGGGTAATTACTGGGATGCCTTCTTTCTGTTCAGTCAGCTTCATGTCGAATTCCCTGATTTCTTTAAAAGTGACTGGGTAAGCTTTTTCCTCAGCAGCTGTCATGAAAATATGGACATGCGTACAACAGCAGAAGATGCTTACAAAAAAACTAAAGCCCTTTATCCACGCAGTGCTGTAATTCCATTCGCCGATCTGGGCCTAATGCGTGTTTACTATCGTGACAATGATGCAAACAGTGTTCGTCAGCAGTTTAATGAACTTAACAAATTGGGTGTTCCTGACTCAATCAAGTTCTATGGATATTACCTGATGGGCCAGACGGAACAGAAGCAGGGTAACCCGTCAAAAGCAATCCAGCTTTACGAAATGATCCCTGAAAATCATAGCGATTATGTTTTTGCACAGCATGCTGCAGCGGTTGTTGCTGCAGCACAAGACAACATCCAGGCAGCTGTCACTCATCTTGAAAACTGTATTCAGGCTCAGGTGACAACCAATGCACAAAAAGAAATAGTAAACCGTTCCTATGTATTCCTCGGGTATATTTTCTATGAAGAACTTACTAAAGAGGAAGGTACACTTGCAAAAGCTGTTACCGCATTACGCATGGTTCCCAAAACAAGCTACTTCTATCAGGATGCATTGCTTGGTATCGGATGGACAGCGCTCAAAGCACGTCAATGGGCAGATTGCATATCTTCCGGCCAGGAAATTGTCTCTGCAGCATCCAATACTGTTGTTAAAGCTGAAGGAACGCTGCTTCAGGCATATGCTAACATGGTTCAGAAGAATAATGCTGCAGCGGTATCACTTCTTCAGAACATCTCAATTGAACTTGACAAGTATCAGACCGATTTTGAGACTGAATACAATGGCAAAAAGCAGGAATACAACGATGTCCGAATGCGCTATAACGATCTTTCCCGATCTGTATATGGCCTTGGTACAGCCCGTCAGTCATCACTTGTTGAAAAACAGATTGACAGTATGCACGTTCTTCAAAAACAATATCATGATCAAATCAAAAGCTTTATTTCCTACTCAGACAATTATACGCGCAATTCGTTTTTCAACCGCAGTCTTGAGAGTGTAAAAGAAGACATTGATTATGCTCTTGCAAAAGCACAGAAAGCATCCGGTGCATCCAAGACAATAAAGGAAACCGGAAAGATTAATAAGGAAGCTGAAAAGATTGATGATGAACTTGAGCGACTGAAGAAAGAGCTTGAACAAGCAAAATAACCGGTCATTTATTTGATTTCTCCGGAAAGCAGCCTGTAATCGCAGGCTGCTTTTCTTTTTTTAATGCAGAGGTATTGAACAGAATTGTATTAGCCCAATACGATAATTATATTGACTAAATATAGACTATTTATATCCTTGTCAACTATCAACACAACTCCTGTCAATAAGTGAGGCGAACATGATTAAATTGCTTATGATTTTAATAATTCTTTCTTCGTTAATTGGATGTAATTCAAAAGTCGATGGAGGGGGAAAAGCGTTACTTGACAACAACGTTCCACAAAAAACAACAAGGGACAACACAACCAGTAATCCCAATGCACTCGAAACTACAAAAGCAGTATTACGCTATATTGCGGCCTTTTGTGATGAGCCATTCAACGGTGTACTTTCAGGTCAAAGTTGCGGACATACTCCCAACATTTACAAACCTGATGACATGATGGGTTATACACAAATGACAGAAAAACTTTTCCAGACTACTGGAAAATACCCGGCCATTATCGCCCTTGACTATGAACATGATATCATTGCCAAACCAGAAGAGATATCCAAAGCAAACCAGGTGTTGATTAAATACTGGAATGAAGGAGGATTGATCGCAGTGGGTATGTCTCCACAGAATCCGTGGCTCAATGATGAATCCGATCTTGATAGCAACCCTGGGAACTGGAACCTTACCAGAACTACTTCATTGACAAAAGAACAACTTGACATGATCAACCTGAATGATCTGACTAATCCCGAAAAACCTGTTTTTAAAGTTTGGAGACGAAAACTCGACAGAATAGCTGCAGGTCTGAAGGAGCTTCAGGATTCCGGAGTGGTCGTTTTGTTCAAACCGATTCAGGAGATGAACGGAAACTGGTTCTGGTGGGGGGTATCAAGTCACAAGGATGATCCTGCTCCCTATGTGAACCTCTACAGAGATCTGCATAATTACTTTACAAAGGAAAAAGGACTGAACAATATCATCTGGATGTTTTCACCGCTTAGTTTTGTCAGCAACTATAATACTGGCGACACCTGGATTGTCCCGCAGATGTGGAACTATCCGGGTGATGACTATGTTGATATCATTGCGCCAACAGCATACAATACAGCGCTTGATATTTGGGGTTATAGTGAACTTAAAGCAACGGGTAAACCTATTGCCATGGCTGAATATGGTCCGGATCATAAGGACAATCACGGCGAATTTGACAATACAAAATATATAAAAAGAATCAGCAGCGATTATAACGAATTAGCGTTCTGGATCTCCTGGCATGACTGGAATAATGGAGACAGCACCAATACATACATGTCACTAATCGGTAATAAAAATGCACAAGAGCTTATACAGAATTCTGACGTATTGACAAGAGAAGATGTTGCCTGGAAAAAGTTTCTGAAAAGGAATTAACCATTCTTCCAGGCCCCTTTGCAGATGGATTTGCAAAGGGGCCTGAAAAAATACATAGATGCTCTTGTTTGTTTACAAGCAAGGTAATGAATTCTTTACATTAAAATACTCTTACGATACATTGTCATGAGTTTCATCCAGACTTTGCCGATAACCTTAATTCTTACACTACCCCTGATTCGGATAAATCAGGTTAAATTGTTGAATCGATCTTTGCGTTCCTGGCGATAATTTGTTAATTCCAATTGAATACCGTCAGGATCTTTATAAAATAAGGAATATCGTATCATGGAACATCTCCGATTCTGACAAATTTGATACCGTAATGTAAGTATGGTCTATCCCGATAATGTCTATCCTTATATAATGCTCCTGTGGCTGATTATATACTACCGAAACCGTGGAGGTACCCATTTTTGACCCGTTTCACAATCGATATGGTGCAACCGGTAATCGTTTTCGCATAATGTAAGTACTCCAAAGACCACTGGCAAACCATTGCGGCGCGGACCTATTGAACCTGGATTAAAAACGATAATGCCACGATCATTGCCAATAAAAGGAACATGAGAATGACCACATATTACCAGTTGAGCCCCCTGTGCACGTGCGGTACGTGCAACCTCAGCTCGCAGTTTTGAACCGTAAACACCAATATGTGAAGCAAAAATTTTAAGCATTGATGTTTCAATTGAGATAATATCAAGTATCATCGTTTCCGGTAGATCATTGTTGCGTTCGTCAATATTACCACATACTGCATACACAGGACAGATCGTTCCAAGTTCGTCAAGTACATTCCTATCGCCGATATCTCCCGCATGAAGCAGAGCGTCGGGATGTAATGCTGCAATAATTTTTTTAGATGATGGATGAAGTGCAGAATGTGTATCTGATACTACAACAAGCTTGAATGAACGGTCTTCGTGTGTATATAGCTGTACGGTTCTATGAGTTGACTTGCGTTGTATTGCTACCTGATTCATCATGCTCCTTGCAAGTGATAATTGAATATGTAACGTGCTATTATCAATTCGTGATTCGTTTATAATGACATGTCATGAGTTCGCCATTTTGACCATCCCTCAGATGTAATCCATTTCCGTTGCAATAGTTAAATTTGTCGCGAGATTCATCAGCAATACGTCTTTGTAAATTTATTCAATTCTTTTGGTGATTTTATATGATAGATTTCCTTACAGTTTGCATATTGATCTATAATAGCTTGTAGTTTTGGTTTTAAAATCTTATCAATTGTTAAAATCATTTTGATCAATTTACCAGTCATTGGTAACATCGGGCATCCATCAACAAAATCAGGCCTTGGTCTGAAAAGACATAAAAATTGCCGCTTCAGTGCCCACCATAAATGTATTCGCACCGAATGATCAATAAAAATAATCGTTGTGGCAGCGTTACATCGTTTTTCAATAGATTCCATCGTCGCGAAGCCATCAATGATCCACTTTTGTTTAAGCAGTATTTCATCATGCAATTTGTTGAATTGATCAGCTGGAGTTGGCACCCATCCCGGATTCCATTGCAGCTTGTCCAGTTTAAAAACAGGGATATCAAAGGTTTTACTTAATTTTGCAGAAAGAACAGATTTCCCACCTCCGGCATTTCCTATTATTACAATTTTGTCTCCCATTGATTATCCTTAAATGCTGAAATTCTTATTTATTTCAAAGGCATTGTCAGTATTATTTTTTTTTAATTTCAATGTCATTTTAAGTTCTCTTTACATTTTAATAATTACAACTAATTGTCTCATAGTTTACTTTATACACATTCTGACAGTATTTTACTTACCTCATCCGGATTTGAAAAATAAGGTGCATGGCCGGAATTAATATACCTTTTTTTGCACCCTGCGTCACAGTACATTTTTTCCTGAATGGCAGGTGACAACGATTTATCACCGATGCACGGCGGTATCCGGGAGAGGTTACAGGCATGGTATTGGTTGATCCGACCCCAAAAGAGCTGGTTGATTCGCTCTCTGATGAACAGATTGAACATTTAAAAGCAGCAGGAGCTACAAAGGGGGTCATCGATGAAGCGAAGGATGGGTTGAATGCATCAATCAGCACCTTTAAAAGTCTTCCAACTCTGGAAGATATCCCGCTTGAAGTACTCACAAGCAGCTATACCGGCAGGAGTGCTCTGGAAAGAGAGCGTTATGATCAATTGGTAGCAGCCCATAAATCGTTAAGCGAACAGGTAACGGTTGGAAATCATACTATAGCTTCTAAATCAAGTCATTATATACAGATGGACGAACCGATGCTTGTTGCAGATGCAGTAAAAAGGGTTTACGAAAAGGTCAGGCCGGGAATAAAGAAGTATATCCAGCCGTTTTAAAGATGTACTCCCTGCCCCGGCGGGCGATTCATACGGCTTTTATTGTCTATATTATTTCATTTTCTCATTATTTAAGGTTGTTTTTATTTTTCACTTGTTCGAATAATTTGTTTAAAAGTGTAACGATATTCTGTAATTCATCATCTTTCCGTATTGTGAAATTAGGAATTTCACCGGTCTCTATTGCTTGTTTAAGCAGGTTTTCTATTCGGAACAAAGGGCCGAGAATCTTGTGGGATAACCTGATACTAATCAGCCAGGAAATAGCGACAGAACCAACCGTGGCGGCAACATACAATATGATTATTATTGTATATAATTGCTCGGATGGTGCTTCTGTTAAAAATGGAATCTTCTGATTTATGAGCATCGTAAATATGAGTGTAAGAAAAAGGATCACAAGGAGAATACTTGCAGTTTGAAACAAAAGAAGGATACGCGCATACTTAAATTGTAATTTTCGTTTGTAATCATCTGGAACAAGCGTAATAAAATTTTTGCGTTTTGATTTCATACCAGTCACATCCTTTAAAAAACGAGTGTGTAGTTTGCTTGATAATATATTGATTATATCATTTTTAAGGCAACTGGCTATATATTTTTAACAATTAAAATCGGATACGATGTGTGTTACATGTCTACAATATTTAAGCAAAGCATCGGCTTTGAACCTAAAAGGCGCAGTTGATCGCGGCGCAGAATCGTAACCTATTGAGCGCTAAGCGTTTCAAACCTCTTGACCTTATCACCCTTCGATAAAGCCTGCGAGGTTTTCAAAGCTTATCATCTCAATATCTTACGGTTCTGCATTCACGCCAACTGCGCCATT
>JAAZBG010000138.1 GCA_012513915.1 Fibrobacter sp. | reverse complement strand
TGAAAATATAGAATATCCTCTGTTAATGGTCAGATCGCTAAGTAAAAGTGAGCGTCAGCAGCGAGTGAATTCGCTTCTTGATAGTGTAGGACTAAAAGATCAGGCCCAGAAAAGACCATCTCAATTATCTGGCGGGCAGAAACAACGGGTTGCCATAGCCCGTGCACTTGCTACGCATCCGTCAATTGTTCTCGCTGATGAACCTACGGCTAATCTTGATCATGAAACAGCCTATAAGATAATTCACCTGATGAAACAGATGAGAGATCAGAGAGGTACCAGTTTTATTTTTTCAACGCACGATACAAAAATCATTAGTGAAGTTGAATCGGTATTTACAATTGAAGATGGATTATTATCTGCAGGTACAAAAAAAGGAGATACTGGTCATGCTTAATATTATCAAAATAGCTTTCAGGAATTTGTACCGGCAGAAACGCCGTACATTTCTTACAGTGTCAATTATTGCATTTGGTGTTGTTGCTGTACTGCTTTTTACATCACTGGCCGGCACGTTTAAATCATTAATGGTTGGGCAGATCACCGATTCAATGCTTGGACACGGGCAGATTCACCGGAAAGGTTTCGTAGCATCAATCGAGAACCTGCCGGTTGATAAACTTATGCCGGAGAACCTGACAAATAAAGTTATAAAGTCAATTGACAGTATACCACATATTACTGCAGTAACAAAACGTATTTTAATATCAGGAATGTTAAGTAATTATCTCGAGACAACCAACCTGAAAATCTCGGGAATCAATCCCGATGATGAACTGAAGGTTGCGCCGCTTCTCGGGCAGCGTGTGATTAAAGGCGCAATGCCAAATAAAGGTGAAATTATACTACCTCAAATGGTTATGAACGGGCTTAAGTTGTCTATCGGGCAGGATGTAGTTTTTATTGCAACCAATAAAGATGGTTCTGTAAACGGACAGACCTTTAAGATATCAGGTATTATTGAAACCGTTACAGGCCCATCAGGTAAATACGGATATATGCACATTGACGATGCAGCAGCGGTACTGCGTATGGAAGAGCCTGAGATTAACGAAATAGCATTCAGAGTTGATAAACTAAATAATCTTGATAAAGCGATGGACCTTGTCTATGCCAAAGTTGCATCGATAAAAAATAAGGATGGCATTGAGATGGTTGAGGCACATTCATGGCGAGAGTTGTCACCATTTTACAATATCGCCAGGATGATTGATATGATGACAAAGTTTATTCAGGTTATTCTTATTGGTATTGTGCTTGTCAGTGTAATGAATGTAATGGTGATGGCAGTGTATGAGCGGATACGGGAGATTGGAACACTCAGTGCAATGGGCACATTGCCATCAACAATACGTCTTATGTTTATGACAGAAGGGCTGCTCATCGGTTTATTTGGTGCAATAGCAGGATCAATTATCGGTTCAGTTACCGTATTTATTATAAAAATCAGTGGAGTATCGGTTTCTTTTGCAATGAAAGATAAAATAATGCTTCACCCGGACATTCCAATCGAACAGATAGTATTGACAAGTGGAATTATTCTGGTTATCTCTGCACTGGCAGCAATAGAGCCGGCAATTAAGGCATCAAAACTTGATCCGGTTGAATCGCTCAGGCATAATTGATGTAGTAATCAAATCACTATAAGAAGGAACAATCATGAAAAAGATAGTAGCCACACTTTTGTTAAGCAGTGCGTTTTTGCTTGTTAATGCACAAGGTACATACGAAATCAATGAAAAGGGAAATGCACTGCTCAAGGCAATTGATAAGAAAATGTCTCCCGAATCTTATGAATCATACAGGAAACTTATTAATATTGAACCGTCTGGCAGTAAGAAAGAATTTGTCATGTGGACTGCGAAAAAAGGGATAGACAAAATGGTGACTACTTTTTTGTCACCAAAAAGTGAAATCGGTCGTTCTACGCTTCGTGATGGTGAAAGTATTTGGCTGTATGTTCCATCAGTAGGAAAACCGGTACGAATAACCAGTTTACAATCAATTGTCGGTGGTGTCTTCAATAATTCAGATATTATGCAGCTTGAATACAGTGTTGAGTATGATTGTGTTGCCTACGAAGAAAAAGGTGATGAGATTATACTTACGTTAAAAGCCAAAAACAATAGTGTTGCCTACGATCGTTTAATAATGGCTGTTGATAAAAAGGCACAATACCCGATAGAAATAAAATGTCAAACCGCCGGGGAGATGCTTATTAAAACGCTGCATTTTAAAGAACCGAAGAAATATGCTGATGGCATCGTGAGAACAACGGTAACAGAAACCGATAGTCCACTGAATAAAGGGTATAAATCGGTTATGATTACATCAGAAATGAAACGGCGGGAATTCAAAGATGAGGTATTCACTCTTAATTATATGTCAAAAATTACTTCACTGCGTTAGCAGGTACTTTTTCATATGAAGCATGTACTGATGCAAAAAATGGTTGTGTTGTTAATTATCGTGTTCGGATATAGTATTGCCAACGCCGGAGAGTATGATTTTGATGTCGATAGTTTCAAGAAAAAACTATTTGAATATAGCGGCGTTTTAACGTTAAATCCCGAGTACACATTTTTAAATCAGAAAACACCTTTGTATCTGCCGAAATATTCAGATCGCGATATTGCATTTATTCAAATGTATACCCTGTCTGCTTTTGCAGATTTTGGCATAAACTGGAACTCGATGAAAGGCTATATCTCCGGAAAAGGGACTTTGCAGTTAGAGTATACTGACAGTAGTATCTTTGATTACGAAATCAAACCGTATGAGGCGTATTTGTCAGGGACAATTGACAAAATAAGCCTCTCGATATGGGGCGGAAAAAAAGTGTTTAAATGGGGGAAAGGGTATGCCTATAATCCTGCAAATTTTGCTTCCCGTCCGAAGGATATAAACGACATTGATGCATCTCTTGAGGGTTATTACTCTGTATCAGCTGAATATATCAGAAGCTTTAGCGGTGCATTGTCAAATATAGCAATTACTACAGGGATTATTCCGGTATATAATCTGCTTAATGAGGGTTTCAGGGATATTAATGGTGTATCTGTTTTCAGTCAGATGTATATGCTGCTATTAAATACAGATATTGACGTAGCGGTAATTGCTGATAATAACATTGATATCAAGGTTGGAGCCGGAGTTTCAAAAAATCTGTTTTCTAATCTTGAAGTGCATGCGGAATGGGCTGTTGATTTCAAAAACAAGCATACATCACTAAAATATTACGAAGCAGCTTCTGATGTAGTTAATGAGTTTGTTGGCGGTATCCGATACCTGACACCATTTAATACGACAATTATAGCAGAGTATATTTATAATGGAAACGGCGCAAATCCAAGTGAGATGAATACCTGGTTTCAGCTTCTTGACAATGCCGTATCAGGATACAAAAATCCCTTGTTATCGCAGCAGATGAAGGATAAAAGTGGACAATTTGTAATGCGAAATTATGCATATCTTAAGTTTTCGCAGCCTGAAATTTTTAACATTCTCTATTTTAACCCGTCACTGTATACGATTATCAACATTGATGATCAAAGTTTTTCTGCCGGTGTTGATATTAGCTATACCCGTTTTACCAATATCAGGCTGTCTCTTAAATATGCACTGCTTTATGGAGAAATCGACAGTGAATACGGATCAAAGCCCGGGAGGCATAAAATTGGTTTTAAAGCTGAATGGTCTTTTTAACTGTCAATAAAGAACACTAGCGGATCAGTTAAGAATGCATTTTCCATGCTAATTCATTCTCTTTGTCCTCACAAAGTTTTAACGATGCAAGTTCTGCAGCCTTATGAACAAAATGGGCACAGGGTCTTTTTTTATAATATTCAGCATTTCGTTGTGAAGGATCCGGTTTAGGAATTACAGACGCTTTCAAAAGCAGTTCGCGGCAGTTTGTTGTACCAAACTCTTTCTTAAATTCTCCGGTTAATTCCCTTACTGATTTATATAATTCAGTTTTTGATCCGATATCGTGAGGATCATATTCTCCATAAATATGGCCTAAAACATAGATCATACCAGTCACTGCGCCGCACATTTCTCTTTGGCCGCCTACGCCGCCTCCAAATCCTGCCATACTTCGAAGAACTTCCTTTTCATCTAAACCTATATCCTTTGCAAAGGCCGCGGCTGTCGACTGTGAGCAGTTGTAACCCTTAGAAAAAAAATCTACAGCTCTTTCTCCAAAATCTTCCATATAGAAACCTCTTTATTCCGAAATAAAACTTGAAGTAGCAATTACTTTACAGACACCATCCTGGATGATGGTCGTATTCATTTTGTATAGTTTTTCCATGTATGATGATTCAATGTTCGTGGTCAGTTGTACCTTGTGATTAATCTTTAACGGGTGTTTATAACGAATCTTAAGTTCTGCAGTATACGCAACAACCCCGTGACCCATCAGGCATTGTGCCATTGACGCATCAATAACTGCAGCAATTATCCCGCCATGAACCATCGAATCATACCCCTGATGTGACTCGTCACAGGTAAAATCAGCAGTTAATTCACCATTATTGTTAAAGAGAAATCGCAGATTTTTAATCGGGGCACTGTTTTTAAATACACAGGATGAGTGACAGGATGAGCTGATTTCCCGCAGTCGTGACTGGTAGACATTATTGTTCGAAATATCAGTAACATTTTGATCCATATAAGAATTACTCACAACAAACTCCATCATGGAAAAGAAAATTATTGTTTCATACATGATTAAAATATAATTTGTAAGTAGCATATGCCAATAATAAAGGAGAGTGTTTGTCCAGGCCATCAAAAAAAAGAGTGATAAGCTGTTCACTTCGTACGCATCAGTTTTCAGCAGTCGATCAATCATTGGTAATGGATGAGACGATACATCTTTCGCTTGATGAGATGGAGGCTGTTAAACTTGCTGATCTTGATGGAATGTATCAGGAACAGGCCGCTGTGGTAATGCAGATTTCGCGTCAGACTTTTGGCAACATTATTATGTCGGCACACAAAAAGATTGCCGATTTTCTGGTGAACTCAAAGCGTTTGTCAATTGACGGTGGGATGGTAACGATTGATGGTTGCAGGCTTTTTTGTGGTACCTGCAATACCGATTGGGTGATTGATTGCTATGATCAGAAAAAAGTAGTATGCCCAACATGTAACGATAGTAACATATACTGCCGGAAGAAGAGCAATAATGGAATTAATGTACGGTGTTGGAATATTCAGTGAAATCCACTAATTTTATTTTAAGTAAAGGTGTTTAAAAAATGCATGAACCATGTGATCCATCACGCCTGGCGGAAACGCTATCGGTAATTGGAAAAAAGTTTGTTATTTTATCAGGTAAGGGCGGAGTCGGAAAAAGTACCGTCGCGGTTAATTTGGCTGTAGCTCTTGCTAAAAGTGGAAAGAAAACCGGTCTTCTTGACAGTGATCTTCATGGGCCAAGCGTACCGAAAATGCTTGGACTTGTTGATGCTGCTATTGATGGCGACGATACGCATCTTGAGCCTGTTGACTGCTTTGACGGTATGCTGAAAGTAATGTCTGTTCAGTTTATGTTGCGTAATGTCAATGACTCGGTGATATGGCGTGGCCCCCTGAAACATAGTGTTATCTCGCAGTTTATCGGGTATACCATCTGGGGTAAACTTGACTATCTGATTATTGATTCTCCTCCGGGAACCGGTGATGAGCCGCTGTCGGTGGTTCAGACTGCAAAGCCTGATGGTGCAATTATTGTCACTACACCTCAGGATGTCGCAACGCATGATGTAAAGAAGTCAATTGACTTTTGTGATAAGCTCCAGCTTAAGGTTGCAGGCATTATTGAAAACATGAGTGGTTTTGTTTGCCCGCACTGTAATAAAGAGACTGCAATTTTCAGTACCGGTGGGGGAGAGCGTATGGCCCGTGAAGTCGGTGCACCATTCCTCGGACGGATTCCTATTGATCCATCATTTGTTGCGCTCAGTGATAAGGGTCTTGCGTTTGTTGATAAAGGTGAAAATAATGTCACCATGACTGCGGTGAAGTCGATTGTTGATAAAATAGTCGCGTAACCTTTCGAAACAGTATTGCTTTGCCTGGCAGTACTGTTTTTTGCTTCTTTGTTTACCTGCACTTCGTGGTCATGATCTTATCTATTTGGTTTAATTTTAAAAACTTAAGTAAACGTACCACTTGTACCATGCCTGTTGTTTTAGAATCAACTTTCAAGTGAAATGATTGCATGTTTGCAATATTTCTTTGCAATAGTTGCATCACTGCAAAGGCACAATTGTTGTGGCACAGTTCAGGAATGGCTGAATTTCTCATAGAATGTCGTTTTTGCGATCTGGCATAAAAATAGCTTTAAGATTAATCATAGATAAAAAAATATAGACTGGTACAAAGTATCACGATCAGATACTTTACATTAAACTTTTAAAGGGAGGCTTTTATGCCAGGAAGAGACGGAACCGGACCAATGGGATTGGGACCGATGACAGGCAGAGGCGCAGGATTCTGCGTGAGTTATGAGACGCAGGGATTCACAAACATTATACCGGGAAGAGGTAATGCAGGATTCGGGCGGGGACGTGGCAGGGGTTTGGGATGCGGTATGGGTATTGGATGGAGACATGGCAGGGGGTATCAAAGTACTCCTCTTGTAACGCAACCGGTATCATATCAGCCGGCCAATGAACTTTTATCACTTAAAAATCAGGCAAAAAGCTTAGGTGATGCTCTACAAGCCATCAATAACAGAATCTCTGAGCTCGAAACAGAGACAAAGTAGATGAAATGTTACAAATCCCGGTTTGAGTTCCAACCAGTGTATGATTAGCTTATGCCGGGATTATTAAGTAACAGAAAACTCTGAATTACTTGAAACGGAGGTACAAAATGGGACAGGGAAGAATGGGCGGGGGCGGAGCGGGACCTGGTGGTGAGTGCGTATGTCAAGCCTGTGGCTATCGCGAACCACATCAACAGGGACAACCCTGTAATCAAAAGAAGTGCCCGAAATGCGGGCAGATTATGACCCGTGGATAGTTGTGGCGTTTGTGTATCAGAATGCCCTATTGGAGCTTTGAGCTTGTAGGGGTTTGCTAACAACCAGGGAGAATACTATGTCTTTACATGATGGAACAGGGCCCAGAGGAATGGGACCTGGAACCGGACGCGGAAATGGTAGATGCTATTGGGGTAACAGCTATAAAAATATCATCAATTCCGGATTTGGCAGAAAAAACAACTGGCTGCTTGGAATGTTGCTCCCGTTAGGTTCAATAATAGTACGTGATCTGTTAAACCCGTCAGGTGTAATCCGGCGGATTATT
>JAAZBG010000137.1 GCA_012513915.1 Fibrobacter sp. | reverse complement strand
TTGACAAAATGGCAGAGCAGAGGTTTTGATAAAAACAGCAGAGTAATGCAATTGGAATTAGATTTAAATCGTATGCCGATTTTACCAGACTCATTGAAAATTTATGGTAATTATGGAGGTTATGGTAATATATTAGAACTTCATAAAGACATTACATTTCAAAAAAAAATAATTTCTGAGAATTCATTGTCAATACTACCAAATCCGTTCTCTCCTGATAAGAGCGCTTCTGAGTTTGAATCCCTATCTAAGGAGCTTGGTAACAATGCTCCAAAAGGAACGCGTATTTCATTTAAACTGCAGGACGAGGCAATCAAGATGGTAAAAATAGATATTTTAAGCCTGGCAGGTGAATTAATTTCAAGAATTATTATGCAGAATGTGCTTAGATTGACTGAATATCATCTTTGGTGGGGTGGTCGCACAACAACAAAAACAGGGATAAATTGGGAAGAACTTAATCCGGTAGCGTCCGATGTAAACGGACGTGTAATGTCGGGAGACAAAATGTGCCCTAACGGAAGATACTTCGTTGTGCTTTCATTACAAAATTCTAATGGTAAAGAAAAAGTGTATAAAAAGCAAGTAATATTGATAAAATAGTAATGGTTTTATTTACAGACGCTACTATGAAACGTGAACAGATGAACCACAATAAAAATGAGCATCTTTTGAAAACAATATTCTCAAAATCAATATTGGTTTGTATCATTGCTTTTTCTGCAGTTTTTGCTCAAGATAGTACAGAAAGTAAAATAAGTTTAGGTGTACTCAAACTTGAAACAGCGGGTATGAGTGTCAAGTCATCATTGGCACTAAGCGCCTCTCTCCGTAATGCTTTATTGTCAACCAATCTTTACAAAGTTTACAACCATACAAAAATACAGGCACTGCTTACTCAGACAAAACAGGAACTTTCATTAGAGTGTTTTTCCCCTGAATGTGTCATGGAATTAGGAGAACGCCTTGGACTTGACAAGATAATTTTCGGGTGTGTTGACAAAAACAGAGAATATCATGAGATTATACTTACTATGGTTGATATCAAGAGTAAACGTGTTGAAAAAAGTAGCAACATCAAAAAAAGTGTAGCAAGTATAACCACAGATAGTCTTCTAAGACTCACAGTTATGCGTATGCACAACATGGATACTCTGAAAACAAAAAGTGTTCCTGCAGATCCGGAAACACATAATGCCAAAAAGCTTTTCTATACATCCGGATTATGTATGGGTCTCGGTCTTTTATTGGCAGCAGTAGATGGCGGACTGTTCGACCTTAATTTGAGTAAACAATTCGATACTTTTTCGCTTTCAGATATATCTTCCAGTATCTTTCAACTTCCTTTTTTCGCAAGACCTGCAGCGCTTGGGGATGGTTATATCGCTGGATCAAATGATGCTTATGGGGTTTTATATAATCCGGCAGGTACAGCCTGGGCTAAGGGGCCTGAAGTGGCATTAGGTTATCAGTATGGATATTCCATGCTAAACAATTTTTCTGTATCTTATGTTGATAAAGCTGCAAAAAAAGTAGGATTTGGCCAATGTTTACTGTACTCAGCCGATGTTGATAATTTACAAAGAGATATTTATTTCATATCTGCATTATCATATAAATTTACTCGTTTGTATCCGCTTCCCTGGCCAGCATCAATAGGAGTTTCAGTCAAACTTGGAACTACAAACTCCCCTGAAAGTGAAAATGCAACAGCAAGCCAGAAAACTTTTTGTGGCGGATTGGATTTCGGGCTTTTTATGCCAATTAATGACAATATCAGTTTCGCAGCAGTCCTTAATGATGCACCGGGTTTGCGTAAAGTCAATAACACAACAACAGAAATACGTTATCTTGAATACGAGCCAATCCGATTTAATCTCGGAGGAACATTTCAGACTGGACATACCGATTATAATACATTTATTATATATCAGGGCCAAATTCCTCTATATGATGATCAACACTGGCATCTTTCCGGTGGCATTGAACAGGAATTGTTCCGTGTAATTAAATTACGCCTTGGCCTTAAAAAAATAGCGTATGCTGACTCCCCGTGGCTTATTACAGGTGGCTTTAGCCTGAAAGTAAATACAGAATCGATAGCAGCTAAATATCTTATTCTTGACGGGTCATATCAATACAATACCCTGGTGGTCTTTCCATCATTAAATATCTCTTTTAGAGTAGGATTCTAATAAAATTTATACATATACTTCAATTTCGATAGTCATTTACTTGGTGCAATAGTATTTTATAAAAAAAAGAATTATATATTAGGGCGATACATAAGAGTAGTCACATAAACAGTCTTTATAACTATTATTTTTTTGACCGTTTTCTTTAATAATCAATATGTTACAATTTGTATTTTTGTTATAAATAGGATTAATATGTACATTTTTAGCGTAATTAGCAAATCATATTTACTAATGTTAAAATCCGAACGGGTCAGGTTTGTATTCCTGATCATATTTTTCTTTTTTTCAGCATTAATCCAGATATTTGGAGTTGCAAGTATCGCTCCTTTTACAACATTGTTGACAAATCCAGAAATTATTCAGACAAATAAAATATTTGCAACAATCTATAACTACTTTCAATTTACAGATACAAAACTGTTTATAGAAGTTGTGGCACTAGGTTCAATGCTCATGATGATTCTATCTAACGCGATTGCGGTTTTTACCCTCTGGCTCACAATGCGGTTTTCAATTACTATCGGTAATTCGTTGCAATGCCGATTATATGAGAATTTATTATTCAGGCCTTATCTTTATCATAAATCAATAAATCATTCTGTTTCAATTTCAACAATAAATCAACAAGCTCCACGATTTGTTTATATGGTGTTGCAACCATTATTACTTTTTACAAGTAATGTTTTTCTTGGTTTAATAATACTTATCGGGTTGCTTTTTTTAAATCCGGGTATCTCATTGGGGATCGGATTTGTTATAGGCGGAGCGTACTTTTTGACATATCATTTTATAAAACGATTGTTGAAAAAACATGGAGATGTTCTTACCGTACGAAATGTAGAAGTGCAGAAAATATTAACAGAAGGGTTTATTGGAATTAAAGAAGTAACATTAAACAAGTTACATAGAAATTTTATTGAAAAGTACAGAAATATAAACCTGAAAGGATTGAACTCTAGTTCTATACTTACTTTGGTTGGCGATATTCCAAAATATGTAATTGAAACGATTGCATTCAGTACAATATTTATTGGTGCCATCATTGCCTTACAATTCGACAATAATTCGAGCTCAATTATTGTTTTTTTGTCAATATACGCC
>JAAZBG010000136.1 GCA_012513915.1 Fibrobacter sp. | reverse complement strand
TACATCTTTCCGAGAGTTTGTTTTTTTCTTCATTATTTTTGTTTTTTTCTTCATTTTCATACACACCGTTCTTTACATGCGGACAATCTGTCTGATTACGTCTGGCTTCCGCTCCTTTATTATGTATATATGCAACACAAAATGCAATACAAAAAAATAAGACCCTCGTATACACTAAGGTCTTATTATGCGGATAACAGGACTTGAACCTGCACCCTCTCAGACTAGAACCTAAATCTAGCGCGTCTGCCAATTCCGCCATATCCGCGTGGCAACATCGCCGGCAATACTGCACAGCAACACTGCATTAGCTATCTTAACACAGAGCTTTTTGACTGTCAAGACTACACCTTTGGCAGTCGACTCCTTTGTGGATCTTACTCATTTGGTCTATGATAAAATCTTCCTTCCAACTGGTCTGTACGAAGCACATTGATAAAAGCCTTCTCATCCACTTCTCTGATTTTCTTTATAACAAGTCGTACTTCATCACCTGCAATAACTGAATAAACCATCGGGCGTGTCTCTTTTTTATAACAGCCTGTCCCTTGAAAAATCGTTGCATCGTGTCTGGTCGTACAACGGATCTGCTCATACACACGATCAGGTTCAGACGTAATCACCAAAAGCGTATTCTGCGAATACCTTCGAAATACGGTATGTACAACCTGCGTACTGACGAATTGAAAGATGATAGAATAAAGAGCTGCATCCCAGCCAAATAATGCACCTGCGATTGCAAGAATGATAACATTTGCTCCCAAGATCAGATTCCAGGCATCAATTCCTTTCTTATCAGAAAAGTAAACAGCAATAAAGTCAGTTCCGCCACTCGTCGCATTGGCAAACAGACAGATGCTGATCGCTGCACCATTCACCAGGCCGCCAAAAACCGAGATTAAAGGAAGATCATACGTAATAACCTGCACAGGCAGGATATCCGTCAGAATACTACTCATTACAATAGCTACACAGGAATAAAGTGTAAACTTTTTACCCAAATGACGAAAACTCAGAATAATAGGTCCCACATTGAACAGTAGATTGATCGGCATATACGGAATCGTAAGATTGAAATACTTGTCCGCTGCACGCTGGATCAAAAGTGACAGCCCTGTAAAGCCTCCGGGGAATAGATTACCGGCACGCACAAAGCTCTTGATATTGACCGCAATGATCAATGACGCACATAATACCATAAGAAAACGAAGCAGATCACGCATCTTCCATCCCATTTTCATCATAAGCAGCACACTCCTTTACGAACTATCAATGCCCCTTGCAAAACTCTCAACCTAAAATAAGTTCGGAGTCAAAACGCCCTCGACGAACGTTTTTGTATGCATCTACAAAATCGCCCGACTCACTAAATTGTTTTGCAATCCCCATAATATCAACTTTCTTCTATAGTAACATAATACTTAAAAATTGGAAATATGAAGAATTTCTTAATAATCTAAAAATATTACAAAATTATTACATTCACTAATGACGAAACATTATTTATGTGTTATAATCGTCAACAGAAATTTAGAAAGTGAGGAGTAAAAATGAAAAAGAGAAACCTGCTTTTTCTCACCGCAATTGTTGCAGTCGCAACATTAACCGGTTGTAGCAAAAAGGAAGCAGAAACTGATGCAGTTACAGACCCTGTAACTCCTGTAATTGAAGTAACACAGGAAGAAGCACCGGAACAGCCTGCAGCAGAAGAAGAAACCCGCGAAGGAATGTATCGAAGCGAACTTACAAATGAATGGATTGATGAAGGGTTAAAAAATCAACGTCCAGTAGCAATTATGATTGATAATGATGTCAGAGCACTTGATCATTTTGGTATCTCACATGCCGATGTGCTGTATGAGCTGACAAACAGTACAAAGAACAATGGTATCACACGTCTGATGGCAGTGATCAAGGATTATGAAGGAATTGAGAAGATCGGAAGCATGCGTAGTGCAAGACCTTCCTTCATCCAGCTTATGTGCGAATGGAATGCAGTTTACTGCTATTTCGGCGGTCCGTTCTATATAGATGATTATATTGCAAAAGATCATGTAAACAGCTTAAATGGTAATTCATCAAGCTCATGGAACAAACGTGTCGACAATGGAAAAGCTACCGAATTTACTGCATATGCATACGGTTCAGGACTCAAATCAACAATTGAAGACAAATTCGGACTTGATTACAATGAAAACTATAAAGGTGCACATTATCAGTTTGCTTCTGAGACAAATCCTATAACCCCTTCAGATGAGGAAGGTGCTGTATCTGCTTCAAAAGTAGAAATGCCATTCCCATTAAACAAACCATATTTTGAATATAACGAATCTGACGGATTATATTACAGATGGGAATACGATCAAGAGCACAAAGATGGTGAAACAGGAAAACAGCTTGCTTTCAAGAATCTTCTGATCCAAAATGCAAGATATGTTGTTTTTGATGACAATGGATATATGATGTTCCACTCGATCGACTATGACCGCGAAGGATATTACATTTCAAACGGAAAAGCAATGCCTGTTACCTGGTCAAAGGATGATGAGTGTTCACCTACAAAATACTTTGACAAAAACGGTAATCCAATTACCATTAATACCGGAAAAACATATGTAGCACTTGTTCCGGATGACATCTGGGATAACTTGAATATTGAGTAAATAAAAACTGCGTCGTCTGACGCACTATGATTGATAAGAGATGGGGTTCATTCAAAACCCCATCTCTTTTATTTGCAATTCATCCAGGCACTCATCCGTCTGAATATTTAGGCAATAAAAAAATGTTGATTTCTCAACATTTGAAAGATGAAGCACGCGGGATTCGAACCCGCGACAACCTGATTAAAAGTCAGGTGCTCTACCAACTGAGCTAGTGCTCCTTATTCTTTTATTAACTGGGCTAGCTGGATTTGAACCAGCGAATGCAGCAGTCAAAGTGCTGTGCCTTACCGCTTGGCGATAGCCCATTATTTGTATCTGCACATACTGTCTGTGCCGGGTCAGGACCCATGTACATGGTGATAAGGTGGATAGAGGGATTCGAACCCTCGGCCTCCAGAGCCACAATCTGGCGCGCTAACCAACTGCGCTATACCCACCATAAATCATAGAGAAAAT
>JAAZBG010000335.1 GCA_012513915.1 Fibrobacter sp. | reverse complement strand
TACGTCGGCATCATCTGCTTTTCCGGCATGAACCTGGCGAACAAGGTGATCACCGATATCTGGCTGACCATCGACGCAGCGAAAGCGGGCTATGGCGCGGGCTCTTCCAAAACTGTCTTTTTGCGAAAAGCCAATTACCAGAACTATATCGAATCCGGAATTACCGGATACGGTTATGCCGGGGATGAACTGGGAACCTTTGACGGCTCCTTCTACGGCAATACCACCAGCTATTACATTACGGGCAGTCTGTTCACCCAGATGGCGGCTTACATCGCGCAGGGAAATAACGCCTTCACCATCTACAATCCGTATCCTTCCTCCTCAAGCCAGGGATACTCGTACAACTACCTGCAATGGTCGAGCGTCGTCATCACCGTCACCTATGAGGAGGCGGTTTCGCAGCCGACCACATCGGCTTCCTCTGTGAACCTGGGCAGCGCGGTGACGATCTATACCAACCGGCAGAGCACCGGCACGACGCACACACTGACCTATTCCTTCGGCAGCGCGAGTGGAACAATCGCCACAAACGTGGGAGCATCGGTCAACTGGACGCCGCCCCTGACGCTGGCAAACCAGATCCCCAACGCCACCAGCGGCCTGTGCACCATTACCTGCTCAAGCTATAACGGAGGGTCGCTGACAGGTACCCGTACCTGCACCATAACGCTGAATGTTCCCGCAACGGTTGTGCCTTCCATATCCGCCGTTACCGTAGAAGATACCAACGCCACGGTCGTGGAAAGAATCCAGGCATATGTCCGGCTGCTGAGTCAGCTTTCCGTATCGATTACGGCGGCGGGCTCGTATGGAAGCACTATTTCTTCTTACCGTTCCTCGCTGGACGGGGTTCAGTATACGACAGCATCCTTTACCGCCAGCAAGCGGCTGTCAACCGCCGGGGAGATGACCCTGACCGTCACCGTGACCGACAGCCGGGGCCGGACGGCGACATACACCACGACCTTCACCGTGCTCGATTACAGTTATCCGTCCATCACACTGTTCAAAGCTGAACGGTGCAACGCGGACGGCAGCGCGGCCCAGGTGGACGGCACGAACGTGCGGTACTCCTTCTCGGGCAAGGTTGCGGCGCTGAACAACAAAAACGGCCTGTCCTGCGTCGTGTACTACAAGCTGAAAAGCGCGACAGCCTGGACTGTGGGCGAACAAATGGCCATCACGTCCTACACCGTAACCGCCACGAATAAAAAGCTGACCCAGACCTTTGCCGCGCTCTCCAGCTATGACATCAAGGTGCGGCTGACGGACTATTTCTACTATGTGGAGCAGGCTGTCAGCATCGGTACCAAGGGCGTCATCATGGATTTCCTGGCCAGCGGAAACGGCATTGCTTTCGGCAAGGTGGCAGAAGAATCTGAATGCGCCGACTTCGGCTGGCCGCTGAAGCTGTCATCGCCGCTGGCTGTTGCTTACGGTGGAACAGGAGCAACGTCCGCCGCTGCTGCCATCGCTGCCCTTGGCGGGGTGAAGAAATCCGGCGACACCATGACGGGCAACCTGTCGATCCAAAGCTACCTGTATCCGTCCCTGCTCCTGCTGCCGGTGTACAATGATTCCACCAACCGGACAGTTTTCGAGGGCAGTTATGTCGGCGCTTCTTCATTCGCCGCTTGGGAGGACGATACCGGGCAGAACCGCCGGATGCTGGAAGTCAGGACAAAGAAGTATGAATCCAGCCTGGACAACGCCGTCATGCTCCGTGTCGCGGACGCGGGTGTTTGGTCGAATTATCGTATCTTCCATGCGGGCATGCCCACAGGGGTGCCAATTGCCAATGGAGGCACAGGAGCCACGACAGCGGCAAACGCCCGGAGCAATCTTGGAGCCAACAATGCCGGGAACCTGACGACAGGCACACTGGCCATGGCCCGTCTGCCGTTCAAGGTGGCATACGGTTCCGGCTCCGTAGCAGGCAACAGCTCTTTCACTATCGACTACTCCGGCGCGGGCTTTTCATCGGTGCCATGTGTTGTAGCAAGCTATTCTACTACCGGCAGTAACTGGTCCGGCGACAACGGCGCTCTGAAGATCTACAGCAAAACAACAACCGGAGCGATCATCATTGTTGGCGGCAGTTTCAATACCAAAAGGGCAATTGACTGGATCGCCATTGGTACATGAGCATGAACAGCAAGCATTATTCCCGGGATAAGCCGCTCTCAGACGAGGGCGGTTTTTCTATCTCAAAACAGAAACGGAGGAAACGACTATGAGGGATTTTTCTATTGACCTGATCTGGGCAAAGATCCAGATCGCCATCACTGCCATCGGGGGATGGCTTGGTTACTCCCTGGGCGGCATGGACGGCCTGATGATTGCCCTGATTGTGCTGATGACCCTGGATTACATCAGCGGGGTCATGTGCGCCATCATCGACAAAAAGCTGTCTTCGGCAGTCGGCTTCAAGGGCGTCTGCAAGAAGGTGTTCATCCTGATGCTGGTAGGCGTCGCCCACATCATTGACTTGCACGTGGTAGGCACAGGCAGTGCGTTGCGTGGTGCCGTGATCTGCTTCTATATGAGCAATGAGGGACTGAGCCTGCTGGAGAACGCCGCTCACATCGGCCTGCCCATCCCGGATAAGCTCAGGGATATCCTGGCCCAGCTTCATGACAAAGAGAGAACGACCGACCAGGGCGACGGCGAATAACCGCCGCCCTCTTCCTTGGGGAGGAAATCAAAGATGTCTGACAGAATCAATACACCGTTCACCAATGAGCACTTCGCTGACTGGTGCCAGAAGATGGTGGGCCAGCCATACTGGTACGGCACCTGTGTTTACAAGGCCACCAGCAGCCTGCTTTCCCGGAAGTCTAACCAGTATCCGTCCCATTACGGTTCCAGCCGTACTTCCCGGTATAAGCAGGACATCGCCAACAAGGCGGTTGTTTCCGACTGTATCGGCGGCTGCAAGGGGTATGCCTGGACGGGCGGCGGTCAGGGTGTGCTGGAAGCTATAGGAACTGACAAGAGCATCTCCAGCAAGTACGGTTCCAACGGTTGTCCGGACTACGGGGCTAATTCCATGTTCACCTGGGCCAAGAAGAAGGGTATGGACTGGGGAACCATCGATACCCTGCCCGAGATCCCCGGTGTAGCGCTGTACAAGGATGGCCACGCTGGGTACTATGTCGGTGAGGGCCGGGCTGTGGAGTGGCAGGGCTTCAACGCCGGATGCGCAAAAACACAGGTGAAGAAACGGCCCTGGACACACTGGTATAAGCTGCCGTTTATCGACTACGGCGATACCAGCGGCGCACAGATCGCTGTGGAAGCAGTGACCGTTTACACCCTTGGAAGCCGTCTGCTGAAGAACGGCTCTTCCGGCGCGGATGTGAAGGCCCTGCAGGAACTGTTAAATCAGCTGGGTGCCGCCCTTGAGGTCGACGGTCAGTTCGGCAGCAAGACAGAAGCCGCTGTGAAGGCTTTCCAAAAGAAGGCAGGTATCAAGCAGGACGGCAAGTATGGCGACCAGACCCATGCCTCCCTGATGGCCGCTGTGGCGGAGGACGATGCCGGGCAGCAGGCCATGACGGAAACGCAGCCCGCACCGGAGCAGGAACAGCCCGTCGCCGGGCAGACCACCATCCGGGTGCTCATCAAGTCCTCTGGCGGCAAGGTCAACATCCGCACGGGCAACGGTACCAGCTACAGCCGCATCACCGCAGTCGCACCGGGCACAACGCTGGAGTACGTGGCCAGCGCCTTCAACGGCTGGCAGGCTGTGAAGATCGGGAGCCAGGTCGGATGGGTGTCCGGAGAGTACAGCGAGATAACAACGGAATAAGACCATTTCGGGATTCTGCTTTCGGGCGGAATCCCTTTTTTTAGTTTTTTGGGGAATACACAATTGCTTCCTTCGAGAAGGGAGTTTATCAGTTTATCATCATCAGAAAAGCAAATGATATCTGATAATCTGATAAAGATATTCAGCTTTGATGGCAGGAAACAGCCTGTTTTTATGGAGCGATCCCGTCTGTTTATCAGATTATCATGATAAACGGACAGTTGATAAACTCACCGCCAGACGGAAGACTCCCTTGATAATCGTTTGCTCGTCATGCCACACTGCTTTTTCGCTCTGTTCAGGGTAGGAAGGGAAATACCTGCTTCTGCCGCCTTCTGCTTGATAATCGTATGTTCTACCGGCCCGTTTGCCAGCATATCTTCTAGAAAAATGACGGCTCGCTGTGTTTCTTTTGCTGCTCTCTTATGCCCTGATGATTCAAGCCCTGCAGCTTCGCCAATTGCGTCTTCAAGCTGTGAATAGCGAATATAGTCAATTCGGCCATATCGGTCAAACAGTAATCCGATACGCCCACGATAAGGCGCAATATTGTTCTTCACGCCTTCAATATAGAGGGCAGGCCCGTCACGGTCAATCTTAAAAAGAGAACGGGCAATATTCTTCAGGTTCGACGCGCCAATACCTGCGTCAATATCAGATGAACCGTTTTTTGTCAGATTGTTCAGCAAGATAAATGCTGCTCCCGTTTCTCTTGCTACAATGTCAAAATTATGCATTGCCCGGGCGGTGTCATCGTTATTGGAAAGCCGTCCTTCAACAAAAGGATAGATCGGGTCAAGAATCACAAGCTTCGCATCGCCGGTCAGTTTTTTGATTTTTTCAACAGTAGTTGTAAATCGCTCGTCCGACGCTACCGGAACCGGCGGATCGGTGACTTCCTGAAAGAACTGCATCTGACAGAAGGCAGAAATACTGGTTTCCGGAAGATCCTGAACGCATTGGAAAAGAACGGTTCTCCGCTGCCGGAATTCATCACGGACGATAATCATAGCTATTTCATCACGCGTCTATTTATTCGGGAAGGATTTGACGAAGAAGAGGGGAATGATGAGGGTAGTACTACCAAAGAAACTACCAAAGAAACTACCAAAGAACGACTGCTAAAGGAGATAGGTCAGCATCCTGAGGTCACTGTTGGAGAACTGGCTTTAATCGTTGGATTAACCGACGACGGAGTCCGATATCATATCAACAGGATGCGTCAAGAAGGCATTCTTGCGCGGGAAGGATCAACGAAAGCAGGACGATGGGTAATATTGAAGTGACGATGTGAGAAGAGCCCCTCTAATCTGCATCAAACTTATGACAAAAAGAGCACAAATCGGTCTCGAAAAATACTTGCCTGTGGCAAACCGTACTTTTCCCGCATCATGTTTTCGAAGACCACGAATTCATTCATCCTGAGGATCTTTCGATCAAGAAGCGTATGACCAAGTGCAATGGCAATCAGATACCGTGACAGATTATGATAATCCATGATCGACTGCCTCTTTTCTCCTAGATTCATAGTAGCACGGGCAGAAGCAGAAGGAAGCAGTGCGGTGGAAATAAAATACTTTTCGCAGGTTTTGCAACAATAGTGGTGATCCTTACTGTTGCTGAACGCTTCCGAATGATCAAGGGTCTGGAATTCCGAGAGGATATATTCATTCATCTAGCTTCATGCTGCGTACATCCAGATTCACGCTGCCGATACAAGCAATTGCTTCATTCTGACATATTCTTTTTACGTGAAGACACCCAGGATACAGCAGGATTTTCGCACCGCAGTTCGTCAGTGAAACGGCATTTTTATATTATCCCGGTAATCGCTGTATATTGTCTGGTTCTGTTAATCTGTAAGTCAGCATATATTTCCCGTAGCTGGCTCCCGCTTTTGAGACAGCCATGAAATGGCGTCCACCTGTATATTCTTGGGCAAAGAAGGATTGGGTTTCATGAGGATTCACCTCCCTTTGATTCTGTTGAGGAGTGTTTTCTGCGTCTTGTCCGTATGGACAACGAAGGTGCTTTTTCCAATAATCTTTCTGTCTGGTTTATTCTGTTTTCATCATTCAGTCGTCTTGAAATCAGGTTCAGCAGCATGATGAATTCCAGGATGCGATTCCTAGTTTCCTTTGGCAGTTCTTTCATAGAAGAAAAGGAAGCGGAAATGGTTTTGACACGATCTTTTCTGACTTCTGATAACGTATGCGCGCCTGAAGCGTTCAGCACGTCGAATAAGGCATCCACAAATTCCTTTCGTTCCTCCTGTGGGATTTTTTGCATCCACTTGCGTATCCTCTGGTCAGTGCGGATACTTTCCCGTGTCAATTCCGGCAGGGTGACAAAATGGTCGCCCATGATCTGCCAGGAAAGGCCGTCATGCTGGAGCAAACCGATTTGTGAGCTGTCCACGATCTGATAGTTTTCCGGATGCGCTAGCAGCATCCCTACCAC
>JAAZBG010000135.1 GCA_012513915.1 Fibrobacter sp. | reverse complement strand
TGAACGGAATTGTTCAATAATTGATTGGTCTGTTGTCTTATACATTGTTATATACTCCCTTTAAGGTGAGTATTCAATATAGGTGTAGGCATTGCGTTTTTAAAGACGGGGTTTACCGGATGCTTACATGAAATTTAAAAAAAGTAAAGTGTGCAGAGAAAGAGGTCAAACCGGTACAGACAAACGACTGAACCTGTTTGTTATACCATATAGAAAAATTCAAAGACGTGGCATTACTTTATGGTACAGCAAACATGTAGCGGCATGTTGCATGTCATATCAGTATAAATGGCTTGGCACAATTCATTGATGAATTTTACAAAATACAACATTATTAAAAGGAAAACGATTATGAAACTTAACAATGTAAGATTATTAGTAAAGGATTACAGAAAATGTTTCAACTTTTATACTGATAAACTCGGTTTTAAGGCCGTATTTGACGTGGGAGAGTGTTATGCTTCATTCAAGGTAGCTGACGGTATTGAAGGGTTGGCATTATTTACATCAGATTATTTTGCACCCGTTGTCGGTAATGCAGATAAATCTCAACCGACTGACTGTAGAGAAAAATCAGTAGTATCGTTTGAAGTTGATAATGTTGATGAAACATATAAAGACCTTCTGGCGAAAAATGTCACTTTTGTTAATGAACCTGTCGATATGCCCGGCTGGGGAATGCGTGTCGTTCATTTACGTGATCCGGAAGAAAATCTGATAGAATTTTATTCTCCATTGAAAATAGAACAAACCGGGGCTTGAAAAACAGTACTATACGGATAAATAAATGTGGCGGTACATTATATAACTGCGGCTAAAAGAATGTCGTAAGATTTACATACGCATAGCAGCGTCTGTAGATTATGCAAAAAGTAAAGCTCCGAAGACTCCGCATTACTTTATAGTCCAGCAAGCGGTGGAGCGACCCTTTGGCCAACATTCCTGAAGCAAACAGAACAGGAATTTTTTCCGGTAAGGCAGTGCAGGTGGGATCAGCGGTTAGTGGTGGATTTACGTTATGGCAGTTCTATTGCAGCGTGTAAAAATTGAGCCAATCACACGTGACACGTATGGGCTTTTATCTCGCAACCGGTTGAATAGCATCAAAGATGCATTTTTTTGGGTAAGAAGGGTATCTTTGCTCCGTTATGTGAAATTAGTGCTGTTCTTGTGTTTTTCAAAGGATACTTTTTGTGATTTTAAATAAGGTTCGGGAGTTTAAGAGTAAATCTCAGATTGATTTAAGTTATGGGAAAATTGAAGAATTATTGAAAAATATATTCGGAAATCGTGAAAAATTGATTTCAGCCACGGTTACATCAGAAGGAGATGTGAATTCGTGCTATATTCTTAAGACTTCATCAGTCGAAGAACGAATTTTTTTAAAAGTTGAAAACGAAGGTATTCCTAAATTTTACGATGGCCAAATCGCTAAGGAAGTCGCTGCAAGCAACATATTAGGTCAACATAATATTCCAACAGCAAAAGTATTAGCACATGAAATTGTAAAAAAGAAATTTGAATACAGGTTTATATTAATGGAGTTTGTTGAAGGAAATGTTTTAAGTAAAATTTGGAATTCTCTTGATAGGGAACAAAAAGTTGATGTAAAGACTTCATGTGTACATCTGATAGAAAAATTTAAAAAAATACCTTCAGATTTTTTCGGGGATATTTATGAATGTGGTCATTTTGGTAAACATTTTAATTGGAAGGGTGCATTTAATTCAATATCAGAGGTTGCTGTAAAAGACTGTGAGAATATGGAGAGTTTATCAAAAAACGATGCGAGTCTTATTCGAGATGCTATCACAAAATGTAGTGATACGCTGAGAAATTATAAAGACGCATGTTTTAACCATATGGATTTACATTGGAACAATATAATAGTTCTACAAGGGCCAAATGGAAACGTGTCATTTCGGGCTGTTTTAGATTTCGGAAGCTCTATTTTTGGACCTTGTTTTTCGGATGAAATTCGAATTAATAAAGGATTTCTTTACATGACAGAGAAATTCTATGATGATAAATTTAAAATCTCTGAAAAAATTACGCCAGAAGAAATATTTTCATCGGAACTGTTAAGTTTTTTGGACTATTTTGTCTTTTTAACTTTGATAGGAGATTATGAAAATGAAAAAGCTAATTTATTGGGCATGTGTAAAATCTTTTTGAGTCGTACAAAATGAGAATCGTTTTTATTTCTGATATCCATGGTAATTTACAGGCACTTGAAGCAGTACTAGGCGATATTTAAAAAAGTATCATTTGACATTGAGGCAACACGGGCAGTTATCGCTGCAGCAGATGTCCCATACAGAGATTGGTGGACAAAACAGTACATTTAAGGTGTCGCAACCATCAATTCTGCCTGTCACTCGTTACGCGTCACTTGTCACTTGTCACGTCTTATCCCCTTGACACTCCCGAACCCTTGACGTAGTTTAATTATAATGTGAACGGAATAGGAAATTATTCCAGTAGTTCAGAAC
>JAAZBG010000134.1 GCA_012513915.1 Fibrobacter sp. | reverse complement strand
TTGTATTAGAGTACCATATCAGACTCAAAAAGTCAGATGTCTTTTTATGAGGTTACATGATTTTTGAATCTGTCTAAAGGGTGGGGTTCAAGAATTGAAAGTGTCCACCCTTATGGGTATATTATAATTCACCTTGCAAGTCGTGTTCGTCAGGAACAGGGTACAAGTGGAAGTTCTATGGTTTCAGGTACTTACCCGGGTTATCAGAATTTATTTAATTACTATAATATAGGTGCTACCGGTACTGGTGCTGATGCAATTAAAAAGGGCTTACAGTACGCAAAAGATCATGGCTGGACAACCAGACAGACTGCTATGCGTGAGGGAGCTAAAATCGTAGCAAATGGTTATGTCAGAGTTGGACAGGATACCGCTTATCTTCAAAAATGGGATTTGATTCAGCCATACTGTACACATCAGTATATGCAGAATATTATGGCACCGTCTTCTGAGTCAAGTACGACTTACAATACATACAATAGTAAAGGATTATTAAATAAGAGCTTCACATTTAAGATTCCTGTTTTCCAAAAATCATACAAGTTAGATAAAACAACATTAACCTTGCAGCGTAAGCAACAATATCGTCTGACGGCATATGAAAATGGGGAGCAGATTGATTATTCAAAATTGAATTTTTCATCAACAAAACCATCTGTTGCAACCGTTAACTCAGACGGATGGGTGACCGCTATTAATATTGCAAATCCAGGTGTACAGCCAGGTAAAGTTGGAAAAGCAACCATTAATGTAAACAAGAAGGATGGCTCTATGCCAACCTTAACCTGTGCAGTCACAGTCACTGCCCCGCTTAATAAAATCACATTGAGTGAGACAGAAGGATATTTTCTTGTAGGAGAGCAGGAAACAATCACTGTAACTTATGATCCGATTGACACGACAACAGATCCCACCGTTAAATGGTCTACTTCAAATAAGAAAATAGCAACCGTAACAGGTTCTTCCTTCTTTAATTCAAATGGAACCATTAAAGGTGTTGGAGTTGTTGGCGAAACAAGTAAGGCGACGATCACTGCAAAAGTGGGTACAAAAACTGCAAAATATACAGCGAATGTAGTAATTCCATTAAAAACCATCAAAATGTCTGTATCCTCTGCAAATTTGTATCGTGGTGCTTCGGACAAACTAATTGTAAATTATGCTCCGGTAAACACAACAAATGATAAAACAATTACATGGACATCTTCTGATGAAAGTGTTGTAACTGTAAAAAATGGTACAATCAAAGGTATTAGTGACGGTACGGCAACCATTACCGCTAAGATGTACTCGATTGATCAACATGGGCATCGTGATGAGCTTTCAACGACCTGTCTTGTTACTGTCCGGGATTGTAATGTGAAATTCTATAATTTGGATGGAACATTAAATACGACTAAGCAGATCGCTTATGGAACGGCTGTTCCGGAAGAGGAATTCCCTGTTTTGGAAGACATTCCTGATTATGATTTTGTGGGATGGTTCACTGAGCGAAGTGCACTTGATGATACAACTTGTCAGGGTATTCACTATACAAAAGACTCTTTGATCAGAAAAGATGTTTCGCTCTATCCATATTATATGCCAACCGATCGAGGCTTCTTTATCAAAGCAGTTGGTGATCAAGTCTATACAGGCGGATTGATAAAACCGGTGGCTTTGGTTTATGATAAAGATGGTCTTTTGGTTGAAAAAAGAGATTATACCGTTACCTATAAGCGAAACAAAAATGTAAATGATGCGTCAAAAGCAACGACTGCACCTACAATCGTGATTAACGGAAAAGGAAATTATTCAGGTACACAGAGTGCATTATTTAAAATCGTACCTAAAAATATTGCAGATTCAGATATTCAGATAGATGATCTTAAGGCAGCATATAATGGGAGAGCACAGAAGTTGACACCTGTTGTTTACCGCGATGGTAAAACACTTAAGAAAACAACTGATTTTATTGTTTCTTATCCAAAGACAGAAGTTGGCTCTTATCTGAATTCCGGTACACATCCGATTGTTATCGATGGTGTTAAGAATTATACCGGAACCAGAACTGCGTATATACAGATTACGACCGACACTATGATTTCCAAGGCAAAATTTAAGAAAGCAATTCCTAAGCAGACATACACAGGTAATCCGATTGAACCTGAATTTACGTTAAGAGGCACAAAAACTATAGATGGTAAACAGAAAACAGTGGATCTTGTAAAGGGAACTGATTATACGGTTGAATATTTTGACAACGTAGAGATTGGTACAGCAACTGTTAAAATCACCGGAATTGGTGTGTTCGATGGAACGAGAACCGCTACCTTTAAGATAGTTGGAACCAGTATTGCAAATGCTAAGATTACCGGGGTTACTGATTTTGTATATGATGGAAGACCGGAATATATACAGTCGGGGTATTATGTAACCGTCGGGGATGCAGCATTACAAAAGGATGTAGATTTCTCGGTCGAGTATTTGAAAAATACCGGCAAGGGTACAGCTACCATGGTTTTAAGAGGAATTAATAAATACTCAGGTGTTCGCAAAAAGACGTTCCGAATCAAAGCATTTAACATTGCAGAAAATGAAGGCGGACGTTTTGCAGATCAAAGTGGTGAAATTGTAATCGAGTATCAAAAAGGTGCTACAAAACCGCTTCCTACTCTTGCATTTAGAAACTATGAGGACATAGAAGTTCCAATGGTATTAGGTGTCGATTATACATTAGCGTATAAGTGTAACACAAAGATCAATGATGGAAGCGATCCTAAAAAGATGCCAACGATTGTAGTAAAAGGAAAAGGAAATTTTGCAGGAACGAACAGCGCAAAGACTTTCATCATTATAGGAAGTACGTTTACAGATGCAGACATAGAAGTAACTGCAAAGGATTTGGTATATAAGAATCGTGCTAATAACTATAAATCGGTACCTGTAGTAAAAGATAAGCGGGTTAATAAGACACTTAAAATCAATACTGATTATGAAAAAGCATATGTATACTCTTATGTGAATGATACTGAGGTAATCAATGCCGGTGCAACTGCAACCAGAGCAGCTGGTGAAGAGGTAACATTAGGTGATATCGTACCAGCCGGTACGCAGATGAAAGTCACAGTTACAGGTAAAGGCAATTATGATCCTGATGAAATATCAACGACTTTCTACATTACCAGACAATCAATCACCGGTGCTGTTGTGAAGATTCCGAAACAGTATTATGTTGATGCAAATACACCTATTGAGCCGGATCAGTCACAGATTACAGTGAAGGTCGCAGGAATTGTTCTTCAACCGAGTGATTATGAAATTGTATCCTATGCGAAGAATACGAAAGTTGGAACAGCCACTGTTACACTGCGAGGACTTGGAAACTATGGAGGACTCAAATTAAAATCATTTACCATTGCCAAGAAAGGTATTGTATGGTGGTGGAATGTAACTAATAATTAGAAAAAAATGTGTGAACACAAGGGACATATCATTAAGTTGATATGTCCCTTTTTCGAGCGGAATAATACTCTGGCTAAGCTATTCGAAACTCACATAATTTATTTCAATTTATGTAATTATATATAGTAAATAGCAACCATATTTGGTTACAATGATTAAATTTGTAAAAGTCCTTGCTTTATCAAGCAAGAACAACTACACTTACATATAGATAGACATCCTGCCTGATACAACATTAGTCGGGAGGACAGATTGATCAAAAAATTTCAAGAATTAGATTTAAGTAATTCCTATCTTTTTGCAGCTGCGTTGGAGAATGCGGAGACTTGTAAGCTGGTACTGGAAATAATTTTGGGATTTAAAATTCCAAATGTGACGGTACATGCAGAACATAATATATTGCTTAGCTCGGATTTCAGAAGTGTCAGGCTTGACATTTATGCAAGCGATGAAATGCAGGTTCATTATAATGTGGAGGCGCAGAATAGTAATCATCATAATCTGCCGAAACGCAGTCGCTATTATCAGGCCGAGATGGATGTTTCTTCATTGAAACCAGGTGATGATTTTGAAGATCTTAAGCCAAGCTATATGATTTTTATCTGCTCCTTTGATCCATTTGAACGTGGGCGATATCGTTATACATTTGAGCAGCAATGCCAGGAATGTGACATGTCACTTGGAGATGAAACAAAAAGAATATTTCTAAGCACAAAAGGTAAGAATGATTCAGAAGTGCCACAGGAACTGATCCATTTTCTGGGATATATGGAAAACAGTACAGACGAATATGTGGAAGCTACCACAGATGAATCAATTTCTGTCCTGCATGAAAAAGTAAAAGCACTGAAGCAGGAACGGACAATGGAGGCGAGGTATATGACGTTTGAAGAATTGCTGAAAGATCGAGAAACGGACGGAAGAATTGCTGGAAAAGCAGAATCAGTATTTGTATTTCTTAATAATCTTGGTACTGTTTCAGAAGAACTTCGTTCGAAAATTCTTGCAGAGAACGACACGGATTTATTAGAGCAGTGGCTTAAATTGGCCGCAAAGGCAACGTCTCTTGAGGAATTTCAGAGTAAAATGTAGAAATATTCAACACATCTAAGTATGGAATACTTGGATTCTGTCATGTACATTTACATTTGTA
>JAAZBG010000003.1 GCA_012513915.1 Fibrobacter sp. | reverse complement strand
TTTCTTCGTAAAAAAGAATCTACTATTTGAAAATCCACATGCTAACTTTTTATTGTTTTTTACCCACAAATAAGTCTATAGAGCCACTTTTTATTGTTTTTTACCCACAAATAAGTCTATAGAGCCTAAATTATCATCATCGAGAGATATTACAAAGTGTTGTTTAAAATTATCTTGTCGTATGCAACAGTTTACATCGTTTGGGGCTCAACGTATTATTTTATCAAGCTTGCTGTTATTACAATCCCGCCAATGTATGTTGTTGCATTTCGTTTTATTATTGGCGGGTTAGGCTTAATTATCTACACATTGGTAGTAAATAGAAGAAATATTAAGAATGTGATTCCTACTGGAAAACAGATACTGTTCTCATCAATAATCGGAATACTTTTGCTTGTTGGTGGAAATGGTATGGTAACAATAGGGGAGATGAAGGTTGATAGTTATATTGCCGCCTTGTTAATCAGCACGGTACCGATTGTAGTACTGGTTTTTGATAGATTAATTTTAAAAAAGAGAATATTACCAGTATCATTGTTGGGAGCTGTTATTGGAGTTGCCGGTACATGGTTATTACTAAGCAATGGACAAACATTTGTTCCGTCATTTGATCCTTTTATTTTGTTAATGTTTGTAGCTGCAGTTTCATGGGCTTTAGGTACCACATTAAGTAAAAAAGTTGCTTTGCCGCGAGATGTTATTATGAATACAGGTGTTCAATCGTTTACTGCTGGATTGTTATCATTTATAGCGTGGAATTTTTTCCAACCTGTTCAAACGTTATCATTAAACACAATAAGTCCGGAATCCTGGTTCTCGCTGGCCTACCTTGCAATAATTGGTTCAGTTGCTTTTTTTGCGTATAGTTTTTTGTTAAAACACGAACCAAATCATCGTGTGGTAACGTATTCTCTCGTGAATCCGGTTATTGCAGTTTTCCTTGGAGTTTTTATCGGCCATGAAAAAACAGTTCCATTTCTGGTACCATCGTGTATTCTTATTTTGTGCGGCCTGTTTTTTCTGTTTTATGGTGAAAGAATTATGAACTGGCTGAAAAAAACAAATAAAGAGTAAAAGCACTAAAACACATTTTCTTAGTAAAATCAAATCGCATTTGAAACATTATCATCAGTTCTCCTAAGTAAATCAGTGACAGATGAATAAAATGTATCCATTTATTTGATAAATTTTGTATTTTGAGGACAACTATTTTTAACAATGGAATACTTCAATGAAATTTGGTAATCAATTGGACTCAAATCAGATCTCTTCATGCATTAGTACACTTGAGCAGTTGCTTGATAATCCATCGGCAATTGCTCAATTACCTGAGGAACAGCGGGTTGCACTGTTAAAAGCAGCAGGAAAGCTGTCGCGGCCTGACAGAGATGAAAAAAAGAAAATAAACAAGGAACAGAACCGGCTTAAACGGCTTCAGGTTATTCAAAAGGAGCGCCAGGCACGTGCACAAACCGGTATTCGCAAAGCCAGGGAAAATCAGGTTTTTATTGCACCAAATCAAATTGAAACTGATAATCGGAACCTGTCTGATTCCGATACGTTGCTTAACTCACCCAGAACATGTTACGTATGTAAAACTGAGTTTACAAAACTTCATCACTTTTACGATACTATGTGTGAAAAATGTGCTGAATTCAATTACCAGAAGCGTTTTCAGACTGCTAATCTTGAAAATCAGGTTGCTCTTATAACCGGATCCCGTTTAAAAATCGGCTATCATGCAACATTAATGATGTTACGGGCTGGAGCAACGGTAATTGCTACAACTCGTTTTCCTGTTGATTCTGCACTTAGATTCTCAAAAGAACCGGATTTTCATAACTGGGGTAAGCGGTTACAGATTTTTGGTCTGGATCTTCGCCACACTCCAAGTGTGGAACTGTTCTGTAATTTCTTTGAACGACAATATTCACGACTTGACATAATTGTCAACAATGCAGCGCAGACAGTCCGTCGGCCACCGGGGTTCTATGCACATCTCATGCCTAATGAGTCGCTTGATTATAAGGATATTCCACAATCTGCACAACCGCTGCTCTCTCATTACAGAGTATGTACAGAACACCTGCTTAGCTTTAAAGATGCTGATTCTACAGCTGATAACGCTCTTCCTGTAGCCTGGAATGGTACTGTACCGGGCATTGGAATCAGGTCTGCTGCAAAGCTTTCTCAGATACCATACTCGTTTGACAGTTCTATCGCTGCAGCTGAAGTATTTCCTGTTGGTCAACTTGATGCAGATTTACAACAAGTTGATTTACGTTCTACCAACAGTTGGAGACTCCGGCTTGGTGAAAATGAGATTCCAACAGCGGAAATGCTTGAGATTCAGCTTGTAAATGCGGTTGCACCATTTGTTTTATGCAATAAACTTATTCCGATTATGAAAAGGGATTGTACAGGACAAAAACATATTGTAAATGTGTCTGCGATGGAAGGAAAATTTTTCAGATGGAAAAAAGATGAACGCCATCCACACACAAATATGGCTAAAGCTGCTTTAAATATGCTTACACATTCATCTGCCGAGGCATTATCGAAATATGGGATCTTTATGAATGCTGTTGACACTGGCTGGGTTACCGATGAAGATCCGGTTTTGCTTGCAAAACGTAAACAGGAACTTCATGATTTTCAACCTCCTCTTGACATTGTTGATGGCGCTGCAAGAGTCTGTGATCCATTCTTTGATGGGATTAATACTGGAAAACATTGGTGTGGTAAGTTCCTAAAAGATTATTTCCCGATAGATTGGTAAGAGGATGGCCGGGATGTATGACGAATAGTACTATAGGATAAAATCAGATCCCGGTTTTCCAATGATGGCTGGTCCCTTGAGATAGATTGTACTGTAATCCATTTTGACAAAAAGAGTGTTCGGAGCATAATGAATTAAAATGGAAGATCATCGTCTTTTTTAGACTTTTTTCCTTTGCCATTCCTGAATGTCTTAATTTTATTGTTGACTTCGAAGTTGTGCTGTCCAAAGGTATCATCGCTGTTATTAAAGTCATCATCGATAAAATCCATAAAACTCTCATCGTCATCATCGAAATCTTTAAATGTTCCATACATATTACTAAAAGACTCGGTCATACTTTTGTATGAGCAACAAAGAAGATTTACTGTCTCGGCAATGGCTTTCTTCTGGTTGGCATCATTATTTTTTTCAATTAGTCTTAATTGCGATTCGATTGTCGCAATAAGTGCAGTCATCATTTTAGGTGCATTATCCATAATAATATCCTTTCATCAATATCAAACAATACGAAAATATAAGGTTACTGAATTGTATGATACAATCAATCATTGTTATGCTATTACTATCATAATATAAGAAATTACAGAATCTTATATACCTAAAAATACACAAATTCCCTGGAATATGATATGATTAAACCGGATTAATGATCAAATCAACACCCTGAAAGAGGAATTTATACTCAAAACGTTAGTTTTACGGTATACTTAGCTCGATCAAAATTAAAAGAATTTACTGATTTTTTACGGAATTGATCTGCACATAACCTATTTTGTACCGCTTGGAGTAGCAGGTGTATGATGATTGTATATCTGTGAAAAATTGTATAAACAGAAAGAAAGAAGTACATGGAAAAGTTCAGAGAATTGGGTTTAACTGAAAAAACATTGGCAGCTCTTGAAGCGAGGGGTTTTGAGGAACCGACTGAGATTCAGTCGATTACTATTCCTCTGCTGCTTGGCAATGAGTGCGATATTGTTGCTCAGGCTCAAACTGGAACAGGTAAGACGGCAACCTTTGCTTTACCGCTGATTGAACGCCTTAAACCTCATTCAAAACATCCTCAGGCAATTGTTCTTGCTCCGACTCGCGAGCTTGTAATACAGATTGCAGAGGAAATTAATTCACTTAAAGGTAATACAGATATTACATGTGCCCCTATTTATGGTGGACAGTCAATGGAGCTCCAATTAGCCAAATTGAGAAAAGGCGTTGCAATTGTAGTTGGTACTCCGGGTCGTATTCTTGATCATCTTGAACGAAAAACACTGATACTTGATAAAATTGAGTATGTGATACTCGATGAAGGTGATGAGATGCTCAACATGGGATTTATTGATGATATCGAGGCGATCCTTGAGCATACTCCTGAAAAAAAACGTGTATGCTTATTTTCGGCGACAATGCCGGCACGTATTAAAGAACTTTCTGCAAAGTACATGAAAGATTTCAAACACGTAAAAGCACAACACAATCTTACAACTAATCTTACAGATCAGATTTATTTTGAGGTTGCACGTCAGGATAAGTTTGAAGCGCTTTGCCGTATTGTTGACATTGAGAATACTTTTTATGGTATTGTTTTTTGCCGAACAAAAATTGAAGTTGATGAACTGACATCGAAACTGATTGATAGGGGATACTCTGCAGAAGGTTTGCATGGTGATATCTCACAAGCACAGCGGGAATCAATTCTTCGCAAATTCCGTAAACAGAATATTTCAATGCTTGTTGCTACAGACGTAGCAGCCAGGGGTATTGATATCAACAATCTTTCTCATGTTATCAACTATTCACTCCCTCAGGATCCAGAAAGTTACATTCACAGAATTGGAAGAACCGGACGTGCGGGAAACCAGGGTACCGCTGTTACATTTGTTACCCCGGATGAATTCAGCAAACTTGGATTTATCAAACGTATTACCAAAGCAAGCATTCAGCGCAAGGAAGTTCCTGCGGTTGAAGCTATTGTTGATGCCCGCATGGAAAGAATCAATTCCGAGATACGTGCTCTTATGGAACTATCTGATGATAAAAAAGGGAGTTTTCATAGCTGGGCAGATACATTGCTTGCTGATGTTGAACCAAGAAAAATAGTTGCATCCGTACTAAAGTACTCTTTTGGAAAAGTACTTGACAAAAATAGCTATAAAAAACTTACACCTGTCGGAAGACATTCTGTTAAAGAACACATCTTTACAGAAACTGATGGTAGAACACGACTGTATATTGCAAAAGGACGTTCCAGCAATTTCACAAAGAGAAGCCTTGTAGAATTTATCGTAAAGAAAGCTGACACACCGATGAAACTTATCGATAATGTCGAGGTTTTTGATAATTTTTCATTTATTACGGTACCCTTTGCAGAAGCTGAACATATTATTGCCAAATTAAAACAGTCTGGTGATAATCACCGACCTCTGGCAGAAAAGGCAAAACCATCAGCAGGTGGTTCGGATAGAAAACGTCGTGGTGGACGGTTTGATGCTGATGATCATGCTGTTTTTGACAGAGCACAGCGACGTCGGCGCTAAAAGAATATTGATTATGGGGTTGTTTACAAATACTATTTGTTTCAATCCCGTACGTCATTTGTAATTCGACTGTTTAGTTTTATCTGCTGATTATTTGAATCTTCGTAAATATTTTATACGATACATCTCTTGTTTACTTGTACAAATCCGGTCACGATTGATGTTTCATGTGTTTTTATAATATGAATTATCCTGCCCGCAATGAAACAGGTCGTTTACAAAATACAATAGTTCAATTGATGCATCAATTTCAGTTTTACGTATTGCAACGCTTTCAATATTAAAACCGATTGGGATGTTCTTGTTTTTAGCAAAACATGTCAGCTCGCTTGCAATATATTTACAAATATTCATCGACTCAAGCAGGATATTGCCACTTCGTGACAAATCGTTTTTTAACCATGATGGAATACTGATTCCCAGCCACTCCATAAACTGCAACGTTTTTAACGTGCCGCAGGGTGTCAACGTGAAGATCATCGTTGGCATTTTAATAGAATTATCGTGACAGTAGTAAAACAGATCAGATAAAAGATTTTTTGATGCATCAAGATTATAAACACATTGAGAAATAAAGAATGTGCATCCTGATTCCTGTTTGTTAATAATTCGTAGGTGTTCATCACCTTTTTTAATATGACGTTCCGGAATAGTTACACCACCAATGGTAAGCGCATTATTATGACTGGAACGTAATGCATACGCTTGTTCCATCGATAAATGCGCAGTCTGCTTTGTTGTTGCGCAGCCCACAAAAACTGATAAATGTTTTGATAATGCAGGGTGACCAAGCCAGTTAATAAGTGAGCTTTCAGTGTGTTTTCCGGTGCACGTGTAAATAATTGATGGATATGGCAACTCCGAAAGGTATTTTTCACGATATAATAATGGATCTATTGTCGCAAGAAATGGAAAAGGACGCTCAATGCTACTTCTTCCGGCTTCATCCTGAATATCATAGAGTACCAGCGCATCAACAGGAAGATTACTCAGGCGCTTGAACTGTTTTTCTGCTATCTCCGCAATTTTATCATCTTCCGTATCAAGCTTGGGAGGAGTTATTCCGTACAATATAATACCAGTTTGTGACTGGTTTAATTTTTTTACCAACATTCTACACTTTCAAAAAAACGATAGAAAAGGAAAACTAATTGTTACTTTGTAATTTTGTCAAAAATCGATTTCACAAAAGCTTCAGATTTGGAACCATTGTGCATTGATGACTGGCTGATTATTCCACCATTTTTAATGACTGTTGCACCGCATTCCAATGTAAGAACATCCAGTAGTCTCTGTGCACTGTTTCCGCCCAAAAACCTGAGTGAAAATCCCATTGTGATGAAATTGAGAACTTTCTTGCCACTTAAAACAGGTTTCGTATTTAAAAAAGAAGGAACAACAGGTGCGGCTGTAAAAGCCCAGACTGGTGTACCAAAAATAACTGTATCATAATTTTCAAGATTTACTTTTGTCGAAATCGCTATATTTTTCAATCGTGGACGCAGAATATCTTTTGATTCAAGGCGAATTATATCACAATTAATCTTTGCATCAGTAAATAGTGATGCAATTTTACGGGCAACAGTGAAGGTTGTACCGGATTTTGAGTAGATTACAATAGCGACATTCATTTGAGAATCTCCATCATTAAGAATTAGGGCATATCATTGAGAGCATTGACATCAACTACTTTTTGAGGTTGCTTTTTTGTTAAATCGAAAAGGATATCATTTGCTTTCAGGATTTTACCTGTATCACCTACTGTGGTAATTGAGAAGTTTTCTTTTACAAGATATTTGCGTGCCACAGAGTCAAGATCAGCCTTTGATAACTTTTTGATTGCATCAATATAATTCTTATAATGATCCGGAGATCTGCCATTGTATTCATTCATTGCGTAATTAGATACAATGTCAAAAGGAGAGCGAAACATGGATGGCAGTTCGGAGAGAAATACTGATTTAACATCATTAACTTCCTTATCTGTTACACCATACTTTATAAGTGTGTCCAGCTCATTGTAAATAATTCCGGTTGCTTTTGAAAATGTTTCTGATTTAGTAAAGAAGGTGATATACCATGTTGATTGCATGGCATAATTCGACTCTGCAACACTGTAAATTGAATATGTCAATCCTTCATCAGAACGGACTTTGGAACTTAATCTTGATGTAAAACTTCCTCCACCAAAAATTTCATTCAGGGCAATTACCGGATAGTAATCATTATGCGGACGTTTAAAAAGGGGTATTCCAAGGCGAACATATGCCTGAGAAATGTTTTTATTTACAACGAGCGACTTCAATGCCGGTTTGCTTTGAATGACCGGGAATGTTGTGTCGGTAACCTTGTCGCTTTTCGGGAAAAGAGTTTCAAGTTTCTTAATCAAAGTATCTCTATCGAAAGAACCCGCCACAGCAAGAATCATATTACCGGATTTAAAGTACTTTTTGTGTGTCTTTAAAAGATCATCACGGGTAATCGATGTAAGTGTTTTTTCTGATGCGAAGCGGCTGTTTTTTGTCGATTGATACATATGTTTATCATACGCAAAACTGAGCGTTGGACCTGGATTATTAAAACGATGCTTAATAGATTCGACGAGTATCGCTTTATGCTGATCGATCTTTTTCTGTTCATACGCAGGATTAAAGAGCATCTGTTTTAAAAGCGCAAGAGATGTGTCGGTATATTCAGAAAGAAATGATGCTTTAAAATTACACATATCATCTGAAATACTAAAACTGATACTGATTGCTTTTTGTCCAAGAATATTATCCAAAGAGTCTGATGTAATTGTTTCCGTTCCTCCTGAACGTATAAGCGTTCCGACAAGGCTTGCCATGCCGACCTTGTCATCAGGATCAAAAAATGAACCATAACGAACGGTACCACTTATTTTTACAAGTGGTAATGAGGAGTCTGATGCGATGTAGGTACGGAGACCGTTTTCTAATACCGTACGATACTTTTCCCCGGTCGGAACAGACCAATTAAGTGAATCATATTTAAGATCCTTCGGGTGTAGTGGTATTTTCGTGTTTTGAGCAAAAACTGTACAAACGAAAATCATGACTGCGATAATGAATTTTAATAAACATGTGTATATATTGTTAACCATGAATAACTCTTTCTGTAAATGTCCTTATTTTGAGTTCTCTTTATAGAGTAGCTTGCCGATAGTCATTTTTGATGTATCGAGATATTTTTTAGCAATTGATGGTATTTCATCGGGTTTTATTGATGCTATAATATCCGGATATGCAAGCATATCTTTCCAGCTGCCCATCCTTTCATACGCAGCGAGACGGTCAGATAATCCCTCAAGACTGTTTAGTCCGGATACAAACGACATTTTAATCTCGTTTGTAACACGCTCCATTTCGGTAACGCTTGGAGGCGTTGTTGAAATCTTTCGAATCTCTTCAAGAAGTATTTTTTCAACAGTGTCAGGGTTAGTCTCATTTTTCATAACTGCATACACGCTGAAATCTCCGTTTTGTAATCGGGAATCATTTCCAGCACCGGCATCAATACAGAGGTTCGTTTCTGTAACCAGTCGTTTGTACAATCGCCCTGTTTTGCCACTCAGTATTCTGTCGACAACATCTAATTTGTAGAGATCCGGATGAGGATGGCCCGGGGTATGAAAAATCATGTCAATCCGGGGATTTGACTGATCATACATGACAAACGACGTAACACCAATCGGTGCAGGTTCCTTTGTCGCAACTTCAGTTTTGTGTACTTTGGCACGAGGAATGGTACCAAAATACTGTTTAATTTTTTTCATCGATTTTTCAGGATTAATATTTCCAACAAGTACGATCAGGGCATTATCCGGAGTGTAATACTTTAAGACATGTTTCTCAAGATCTTCTCTGGTATAGGATTCAAGATCGGACATCCAGCCAATTGTGGGCTGACGATACGGGTGTGCTACATAAAACAATGCATTCAAACGTTCCCAATAACTGCTCAGAGGTCTGTTTTCATAACGCATTTTTCGTTCTTCAATGACAACAGACTTTTCACTGTAAAACTCACGCAGAACCGGATTTTTCATTCTATCGGATTCAATCCAGTAGAATAGATCAGTTTTGTTTTTTGGCAACGTGACAATATAGGCTGTCATATTGTCACCAGTCCAGGCATTGAGTTCTGTACCGCCATTGTTCTGGTATAATTCCCAGATCTCATCTTTTTTGATCAATTTGCGCTGTTTGTCAAGTAATGATGCAATTTTTTCTTCAAGTAGAACTATTAACGTATCGTTAGCAGCATCCATATCTGTCCTGAGACGTGAGATCTGTTTTTCCAGTGAGTCAAGAGATTTGATAATTGGAATCTCTTTCTGATAGTTGGTAGTTCCAAGTGTTTTTGTCCCTTTGAACATCATGTGTTCGTATAGATGTGAAAGTCCTGTGGTACCGGGGCCTTCGTACATGGAGCCAACAAAATAATACAACCTGCATGATACTACGGCAACATTGGTATCAGGAACGATTATGACTCGCAAACCGTTTTTAAGCGTGTCATAGTGAACAGGCAGATTAATATCATAGGCGTTTACTGAAACAGTAAACATGCTGAGAAGAAGAATACAAAGTTTTTTGATCATTAGATAATCCTGTTATGTTAATTTCCATTAGTTCGATATGAGATTATTTCTGAAATTTCATCCGTTGTAAGTTGCACCGGATTATTTTTATTGCAATTCTGATTGTTCAGCAAGTGATCAATATGATCAGGATTTACACCATAATCTGCAAGCGTCTTTACTCCGGTACTGGAGGTAAGATTTTCAAGCTCGTCAACAAGCTTTTCGCATAACCCTTTATAATCTGTTGATTGTGAGCCGGTAATCATTCGTGCAATACTGACGTATTTGGAAAGGCCGGATGATCCGGGAGATTCTCTTAGTATTTTGTCAATAGTTATTTTTGTTGCTGGTGCCAGCAGTGTTCCGCAAACGACACCATGTGGAATGGGGTAGGCTGCACCCAGTAGTGATGCAATTCCATGTACAACACCAAGTCCGGCATTTGACAAAACAATACCTGATATGAATGATGCGTATGCCATTGACGAACGTGCACCAATATTCCGATCACCCTGCTTTACTGCATCAATAAGACTGTTCTTAACAAAAGGCATAACTTTTTCTATTAGTGAATCGGTCATTATTGAGGCTTTCGGTGAAATGTACGCCTCAATAAGCTGTGTAAGTGTGTCCATACCGCATGCTGCAGTGATATGTGATGGGCAGGAGAGTGCAAGACGCGGGTCAATAATGGCAATATCAGGAATGTAGTTTTCGTGACGCAGTGAGCACTTAAAACCATTAAGGCCAATGTTGCTGATAACTGCGTTTGATGTTGCTTCACTACCGGTACCTGAAGTTGTT
>JAAZBG010000133.1 GCA_012513915.1 Fibrobacter sp. | reverse complement strand
GTTCTAAACAATGTCCTTAAGCCATATAGCAATTTTCAATAGTATTGAGTTTAGTATTCGCACGCATTGCAGTGCGTACAAGCGCAGACAATTTTTGATTAAAATTTCATTCCGGCACCAGCATTAATCCAACCAAAACCAGCACCTTCCTCAACAAAAGCGTATATATCCGGTTTAAAATAGTAGCGTGCACCTATATTTTCACGGAGAACAAATCCTCCCACAGTCGGATCAGAGAGTGATGATCCGGAACCTTTCCAGGTTGCCCATCCGATACTCCATCCAAGTGATAACCCTGCATATACATCAAGCTTATCCCTGACTTTAATTTTATCAGATAATACTTTAAGATTAAATGGATGAAACAACACCCGTCCGACAAGAGGAAAGTAATTGTAACGCCAGTATGATGAAAAACTATACCCGTTATAACCCACTCCCCCTCCGGCACTTAATGCATCATGAAACGCATAGTCAAAAGTTCCATAACAACCGAAGTAATAAATACTTAAACCTAAAGAAACATTCTTGTCGCCTTTTTTATATGCACTATTATCACCATTTGCCCAGTCAGCAGCAAACGTACTACCAATAAAAGCACAACACAGTAGCGCAACTAACACTTTTTTCATAAATCTCTCCTGTCCATGGAAAAACAATGTAACTACACATAACTGTCTTTTAATTCACAACATTGCAATAACTAAAACAATTATACTCTTTCTGCAACTTTGATGTCAAAGAAGATTTGCTGCAAGTTCAGACAGTCTCGATCGTTCACCTCTTGTAAATGTTATATGTGCAGCGATGTCCTGATCCTTAAACCGTTCAACCAGATACGTTAATCCGTTACTTGACGAATCAATGTATGGATTGTCAATCTGATAGGGATCTCCGGTAACAACAATTTTAGTCCCCTCTCCCACGCGTGTTATTATGGTTTTCATTTCGTGTGGTGTCAGGTTTTGAGCTTCATCGAGAATTAAAAATTGACTATGAATGGAGCGGCCGCGAATATACGTTAACGGTTCAATAACAAGTATTCCCATATCGACAAGTTCCCTGAATCCACGGACATTTCTGCTGGTGCGGCTGTCTTTACGCATTAAAAGTTCAATATTGTCAACAATCGGATACATCCAGGGAGTAAGTTTTTCTTCAACAGTACCGGGAAGAAAACCGATATCCTTACCCATTGGAAGCGTCGGGCGGGAAACGAGAATACGGCTATAGATATTTTCATCAACAGTTTTGAAAAGACTGGCAGCTACCGCAAGAAGTGTCTTGCCTGTACCAGCTTTACCTACCAGCGTCACAAGCTGGATATCATCATTCATTAAAGCATCCATCGCAAAGATCTGTTCTCTGTTTTTGGGCTTGATTCTCCAGGCGCCATCACGGGGTTCATTTATCATCCTGACAATTGACATTCTGTTGTAATCAAAACGACCAAGTGCAATTTGTGATTGATCAGAATCTGCTATAAGAGTGACATACTGGTTCGGTTGAAGATCATTACCACTGTACCCGAGAATTCCCTGCTCTTTATACCGCTGAACATCCGGCGTATCAAAACGCAGCTCTTTCATACCGCAAAAAAGTTCTTCAATATCAACTTTTTCCGATTCATAATCTTCAACATCAAGACCAAGCGCATCTGCTTTAATACGCAGATTAATATCTTTACTAACAAGAACGGTAGGCATACTTCCGGCCTGTTCCTTGACCTCAAGTGCAATTGCGAGAATAGAATAGTCGCGGTTACGGTCCCGCAGCTCTTCCGGGATTTTACGCAGTGAAGCACCGGAGCTCATTTTAACAAAAAGTGTCCCTCCGTTATCAAGAGTAACACCATCTGAAATTGACGATTTCTTGCGTAGTTCATCAAGAATTCGTGATGTCTGACGGGCACTGCGGCCAATTTCACTAACGTCCCTTTTAAAGTGATCAATACTTTCGATCACCGTAATCGGAATAATGACATTATTTGTATCAAATCTGAACATTGCCTGCGCATCGTAGAGGAGAACCGTTGTGTCAAGTATGTAGTTTGTCATGTATTTTTTTTATTTTCTTGTTTATAAATGACAGCGTACTGTTTATCAATGCTGTATCTCAGTACACCATTACCGGGATTATCATATCAATATACATTTGACCCATTGAAAACTCTGATTTCTCCGGGAAAAAAGCTTATTGTTTCAAACTGCAAATACATTAGTTCAATGTTAGTCTTTGCTTAAAAACCTTTTTTATTACCTGACTGCATCATACCTTATCAACAGCAACTCCATATGTTGGATCCTCTACAATATTTACATCAATTATTTCCTCAGCGTTTTTAAGCAGTTGCCGGCAATCGGGGCTTAAATGTTTCAGATGAATTTTTTTGCCAACATTCTGGTATCGTTCTGTAATTTTGTTCAATGCCTGAATCGCCGACATATCTGCAACCCGACTTTCTGCAAAATCAATGATCACTTCATTTGGGTCATTCAGTATATCAAACTTTTCATTAAATGCAGCTACAGATGCAAAAAACAAGGGCAGCAATAATAACACCAACAATAACTGCTAATGCAAGGTTATGTAATATTACATTTTTCACAATAATTCTTGCAACTCTTGGGATAAAGCTGATATTTTTATAAAGAGAGTTTTTTATTGATTCAAATTTGTACAAAACTCAATTCTTATTGAATGACGGCTTTGTATATATTTATATTTATTATCTTTTTTGGTATTATTCCTCGCGTCGTTGCGATTTACATTTTCCTTGGAGGAGTCAGTAGTATGGCCAGATCTAAAGTTCCACACGACGGAAATTCCGCCTGTGCACATGTTGCTCATGCAGTTAACGAAGTAATTGCAATATATCCAATCACGCCATCATCGCCTATGGGTGAGATCAGTGATGAAAAAAGTGCTGCAAAGCAGAAAAATATTTGGGGAACAATCCCCCAGGTTTCAGAACTTCAGTCTGAGGCTGGTGCGGTTGGCGCAGTTCACGGTTCACTTAGTGCCGGTGCAATGACTACAACATTCACCGCGTCACAGGGATTGCTTCTTATGATTCCTAACATGTACAAAATTGCCGGAGAAATGCTTCCGACGGTTTTCCATGTTACTGCACGTGCTATTGCATGTCAGGGTTTATCGATTTTTGGTGACCACAGTGACGTCATGGCTGTTCGTCAGACCGGTTGGGCAATGCTTTGCTCAACGACTGTTCAGGAAGCAATGGATTTTGCACTTATCGCTCAGGCTGCGACGCTTGAATCAAGAGTTCCATTCCTTCACTTCTTCGATGGTTTCCGTACATCACATGAACTGCAGAAGATCGAAGAACTTACCTATGATGACATGCGTTCAATGATTAAAGATGAACTTATCCGTAAGTTCCGTGCATCATCAATGTCTCCTGATCATCCGATCCTTAGAGGCACTGCTCAAAACCCCGATGTCTATTTCCAGGGTAGAGAAACTGTTAACAAAATAATGGCAGATTGCCCGGCAATAGTTCAGCAGAAAATGGACGAATTCGCAAAGCTGACTGGTCGCCAGTACAAGCTCTACGAATACTTTGGTGCACCTGATGCAGAAAAAGTAATCATTCTTATGGGTTCCGGATGCGATGTTGTCCACGAAACAGTTGACCACCTCCTCGACAGCAAAGAGAAAGTCGGTGTGCTCAAAGTTCGTCTGTTCCGTCCACTTGATGGGAAAGCACTTGTTGATGCACTTCCGGCATCTGCCAAGAAAATTGCTGTTCTTGACAGAACAAAAGAACCAGGCGCAGTTGGCGAACCTCTTTATGAAGATGTACGTACTGCAATCGGTGAAGCAATGCAGGCAAAGACATCAAAGTTTACTGCATGGCCGCTGGTTATCGGTGGTCGTTACGGTCTTGGATCTGCAGAGTTCACACCAGCAATGGTTGTTGCTCTTTTTGCAGAACTCGATAAAGCAACACCAAAGAATCATTTCGCACTTGGTATTGTTGATGATATCACAGGAAATTATCTTGATTTTGACAAACACTATTCAATCGAATGTGAAGAGTGTTTCCGTGCTCTTTTCTATGGTTTGGGTTCTGATGGTACAGTCAGTGCGAACAAGAACAGTATCAAGATCATTTCCGACAATACTGATAACTATACACAGGCGTATTTCTCATACGATTCAAAAAAGGCTGGAACAGTTACTGTTTCTCATCTTCGTTTCGGTAAAGCACCAATCCGCCATCCGTACCTGATCACTAAAGCAAACTTCATTGCATGTCACAATTTCTCATTCGTCGAGAAAGTAAACATGCTTGACAACTTGCAGGAAGGTGGAAGTTTCCTTCTTACATCAGAATACGACAAAGACACTGTATGGTCGCATCTCCCGGGCCGTGTTCAGAAACAGCTTATTGATAAGAAAGCAAAACTCTACGTTATTGACGCGCTCGGAATCGGTCATGAAGTAGGTCTTGGCAACCTTATCAACACAATCATGCAGGTTGCGTTCTTCAAGATCTCTAAAGTAATCGATGTTGATCTTGCAATCGAAAAAATTAAATATGCTGTGAAAAAGACATACGGTAAAAAAGGCGATGCAGTTGTCAATATGAACATTGCATCAATTGACAAAGCATTTGCAGGTGTTCATGAAGTAAACTATCCTAAAACGTCGTCAAATCCTGTTGAACCGATGAAAGTAGTTCCGGATTCAGCACCTGATTTTGTAAAGAATGTTACAGCACAGATCATTAAAGGTGAAGGTGCAGATCTTCCCGTATCAAAGATTCCTGAAGACGGAACCTGGCCAACAGGTACAACACAGTTCGAAAAACGTAATATTGCAGTTGAAATTCCGGTCTGGAATCCTGCAACATGTATCCAGTGTCATCGCTGTTCGATTCTTTGTCCTCACGCAGCAATCCGTCCAAAAGCATACGATGCAAAATTCCTTGAAAAAGCGCCTGCAACATTTAAATCTGCAGATGCAAAAGGTAAAGAGCTCGCCGGCCTTAAATATACACTTCAGGTAGCTCCTGAAGACTGTACTGGTTGTGGCGCATGCGTCGAAAACTGTCCAACAAAAGGCAGAGGTGATGCAATCGTTATGAAACACCAGACCCCGCTCCGTGAAGAGGAAGCAAAGAACTGGGAATTTTTCATTAACCTTCCAGACACAGATCCATCAAAGGTCGATGCAGGCACTGTAAAAGGAAGCCAGCTTGTTCGTCCATTGTTTGAGTTCAGTGGTGCATGTGCAGGTTGCGGTGAGACCGGTTATGTAAAGCTGCTCACACAGCTCTTCGGAGATCGTCTCTATGTTGCAAACGCAACAGGTTGTTCATCAATCTATGGTGGAAACCTCCCAACCACTCCATACGCAAAGCGTGCTGATGGCCGTGGTCCTACATGGAACAACTCACTCTTCGAAGACAACGCAGAAGTTGCATTCGGTATGAGAAGTGCGGTAGACAAGTTTACTGAATTTGCACAAGAACTTGCTAATAAGATCATCGCTGACGGAACTGAAGGGGCAGAAGTTAAGACACTTCTTGGAGAAATTCTTAATGCAAACCAGTCTACAACCGAACTGATTGAAGCACAGCGTACACGTGTTGCAAAACTCAAAGCAGGTATTGCAAACAGCAAATCTGCAGATGCAGTTCAGTTGCTCTCACTTGCAGATTACCTTGTTAAGAAGTCAGTCTGGGCACTTGGTGGTGACGGCTGGGCATACGATATCGGTTATGGTGGTCTTGATCATGTTCTCGCAACTGGCAAGAACGTAAATATTCTTGTTCTCGATACTGAAGTTTACTCAAATACCGGTGGTCAGTCATCAAAATCAACACCTATGGGTGCGATTGCGAAGTTTGCTGCTGGTGGTAAACCGACAATCAAAAAAGATATGGGTATGATCGCAATGAGCTATGGATATATCTATGTTGCAAAAGTTGCAATGGGTGCAAACCAGAATCAGGTTGTAAAGGCATTCATGGAAGCAGAAGCATACGATGGTCCATCTATAATTCTCGCATACAGCCACTGTATTGCGCATGGTATTAATATGCTTAGTGGATATAATGAACAGAAGCTTGCAGTTGACTCCGGTCACTGGCCGCTGTATCGTTACAATCCAGAGCTGACTGCACAGGGAAAAAATCCTCTGATTGTTGACAGCAAAGATCCTACAATTCAGCTCTCTGATTACATCTACAACGAAAACCGTTACAAGATGCTTCAGAGATCAAATCCGGAAGCATCAAAGCAGTTCCTTGAACAATCGCAGAAATCTGTATCTGCGAAGTTCAAAATGCTCAAACAGCTTGCGGCGCTTGAAATGTAAGTATTGTTGAAATACAGGCCTATAACCTGCGTTTTCTGAAAAACATACGTCCCGTAGATTGAATTATCTGCGGGACGTTTTAACGGATCTTCCATTTTTACAAAAGCACCTAAGTCTTTGTTTCACATTGCTGTTAAACGATTAATACAAGCAATTATGTAGCCACTAATATATTGGTAGTATTAAAAATATAGTTGATTATATTGGTTATATATTATATATTTGTATACACTATGCACTTAGATAAATGTACAACAACTGCTCCTAACGGGAAAACCTATACACGGGTCTTGTTGCGTACTACCTTTAGGGAGAATGGCAAAGTTAAGCACCGCACAATCGGTAACCTCTCTAATTGTTCGCCTCAAGAAATTTCTGCAATCCAATTCGCCTTAGAGAACAAAGATTCGATTCCTCCATCCGATACAAATGCCACAGTTTTTCCAAAGTCTGGTTGGTCCTCGCGTCAAGGAGCATCGGTGGGTGCTGTTGTGGTGGTGCATCAAATTGCAAAACGACTAGGCATTACATCCGCCTTGGGCAATGATCGCCAGGGAAAACTTGCATTGTGGCAAGTTATAGCTCGTGTCATCGACCAGGGATCACGCTTGTCAGCAGTACGATTGGCAACATCGCATGCCGCATGCGACATTCTTGATTGCGAGAGTTTTAATGAGAATGATCTTTACAAAAATCTTGATTGGTTGCATGAAAGACAGGCCATAATTGAGCAGCGGCTTTTCAAAAGTCGCTACAAAGAGGACAAACCCGGGCTTTTTCTATATGACGTGACAAGTAGCTATTTAGAGGGTCAGGATAATGAGCTGGCCGCTTTTGGTTATAATCGTGACAAAAAAAGTGGAAAAAAACAAATCGTGGTAGGTTTACTTTGTGATATAACAGGCAATCCACTTTCAATTGAAGTATTTGAGGGAAATACATCTGATGTAAAAACGATGCCATCTCAGATCAAGAAGGCTGCAGGCCGGTTTGGTTGTTCAGAAGTAACGTTTGTTGGTGATCGGGGAATGATTAAGAACACCGTTATCGATGAACTGGAACTTGTGGATGGCTTTCATTATATCACAGCTCTTACAAAACCTCAGATGCAAACACTGCTTACCGATGGGATTATTCAGTTATCACTGTTTGACAAAGAAATACACGAAGTGGAGGATACCGAAAAGAATGTGCGTTATATTCTTCGGCGAAACGATGTGCGGGCAGAAGAAATACGTTCATCCCGACGTGATAAACTTCACAGTGCACAGATATTTTGCGAGAAGAAAAACGTATATTTAGCGACGCATGCCAAATCCAAAACAGAAACTGCACTCAAAGCAGTTCAAGATAAAATTGCCCAGCTCAAAATTGACCGATGGGTAAGCGTTGACGTGGACCAGCATTTACGTGAGATCAAGATAAAACAGGTGGTAGAGCAACTTGCTGAAGAAGAGAAACTGGATGGCTGTTATGTTATAAAGACTGATCTTGAAAAATCTGCGGTAGATGACAAAACGGTACATGACAGATACAAAGACCTGGCAAAAGTTGAATGGGCATTCCGCATCAGTAAAACTGCAGAACTTGAATTAAGACCCATTAACGTCCGCAAAGAAGAACGAACACGAGCGCATGTCTTTGTTGTAATGATGGCTTACATGATAGTTCGGGAGTTAGCGAGATTATGGGATTCTGTTGACTTGACAGTTCAAGAAGCACTAAATGAATTATCGACTCTCTGCGTTATGGAATTGAATGATGGTTCTGTAACAAAGATCAATACAATTCCCAAGCCCCGGTCTTCAGTGGCAACACTTGTTGATAAAGCAAAAGTGATATTACCGGAGCTCCTCCGTGCGCGTGGTGAAGTTGTAGCCACCAGAAAAAAACTTCATAGTGAACGAAAACGTGTTTAACATCAATGTGTTACAGTGGCAAGGCCTGTCAAATTGATATGGAAGATCCGTTTTAATTTGAGTTGTAGAAACTGCGACCAAACGCCTCTACCTTTATCAATACAAATAAAAATGGCACAAAGAAGAACTCTTCGTGCCATTTAAGAAGAAGGAGGTAGAAATTAAAACGTTTGGTCTTTCATATACTAATCTTAACCGGAATTAGAAGAGGTGTCAAGATTTTTCTAAAGTATAATCTGCATCACATTTTTGTAATCAACAATCTGTGATTCGTTAAAACAACGATCAAATATCTCGCAGAGATCTCTTTTTATAATGTCTTGAAGGGATAATTCAGTAAATTATCAGCAATAAACTAATGTTTGAAAAAATCAACAGGAATCACGAGCCGTTCTTATCTGATTCTGTTGCGGCTTTTATTAATTTTTGCTTTTTTCGATGGAAATAGAATTGCAAAGAGAGACGGGCAATTGCATAGGATAATAATCCTGAAGCAGTGGAAACTATAACATTTCCAATGAAATACAACCCGACAGCAACACTGACACTTCCCAGAAATTTCGCCAACTCCAGATGGCGAATCAACTCTATTGAATTTTTGACTGTCGAATAATCGATTCCAACAACAGAACAGGAAAGCGATATCCAGAAAAGCGACGTTAAAGGATTCGCTACAAAGGTCCCGATAATAGCAGCAGTAATATTAAATTTAAAAAAAGGTGCCAGCAATGCAAGCAGCAATGCACCTGCCCCAAACGTTGGAAAAACGCCAACAAATACACCAATAGCAATTCCAAGCGCAATCTCATGTTTTGATGCACGAAGCGTAAGGAGCTGCTTAACCTTATGCTCAATTTTGAGCAACAAGGAAGCAATCTTTTTTATAATCGGAGACACACTTAAATCCTTCTGAAACTACCCAGCGCGGTCTATCCCTTAATGTTTGAGCCTCTTTACCCTTTACAACAAATAAACCCGGAAGCATCGGATTCATTATACACAATTCTATCCATTTGAGACATCAGGAAACTACATGTTTTTTTGTAATTTTGCAATTAATTATTAGCATTTCAAAGCATATATTCAAATATTTACAGGCGTGAAAAAAAATTGTATCTTTACTCGTCCCAATTGATTACGATCATATTTTAAAACATGATACTATTATCTGATATTTTTTCTTTCTTGTGTTTCCTTATTGAAATGTGGTAAATTTAGTGGTACGGTATAAATTTATTTGTAAAGCTAAAATCTTACTGACAGGATATTCATGGAATTAGTAATTCTCATCCTTTTGATAGCTATAAACGGATTTTTTGCACTGGCAGAAATCGCCTTCGTCTCATCCAGACGTGAATCTATTGAATCATCAGAAAGTCAGGGTAATAAGAGTGCTGCGCTTGTTTTAAAAATGATGGATGCACCTGATAGATTCCTGTCAGTAATTCAGGTTGGAATAACACTGATAGGTATTGTATCCGGTACATTTAGTGGGGTTGCTCTTGCAGAAGACTTTACAATGGTGATTGATAAAATTTCCTTCCTGAGCAAGTACTCTCATTCGATTGCTCTGGTTGTTGTTGTTACAATTGTCACTTATTTTTCAATTGTTTTTGGTGAACTTGTCCCGAAATCTATCGCACTTCGCGATCCTGAAAAATTCATTCTTGCGCTGATAAGGCCGATCAGCGTTTTTGCTCACCTTATGGGACCGATAGTCTCATTTCTCAGTTGGTCGACAAAATTGATTATGAATATTCTTCATATTAAGACCGGTAGTATAGATGAAGATAGTGATCCTATCAAAGAGATCCTGGGTATTGCCAAAATTGCGACAATAAAAAACAAGATCGATCCATTACAGGAAAAAATCATAAAGAATGCAATCAGTACGCGCAAACTACTTGTTAAAGATATCATGGTGCAGAAAAATGATATGCGTACACTGACAACCGAAATGAGTCCTGCAGATGCGCTTGTTGCAGCCCATGTGCATCACCATACCAGATACCCGCTTATTGACAGTTTAAAAAACGGACAGGTTATCGGTTATGTCAATTTTAAGGATATTGTCAATACACTTCGTCTTAACCCGCTTTCCCCTACACTCGAAGGGATTAAACGTCCGATAGTGTCTGTCAACGGCAAGGAAAAGGTCACCGATGTACTAAAAAACCTTATCAGAACACATCAGCATATAGCAATGGTTAAAAACGAGCAGGGCCAGGATACCGGTCTTGTTACCATGGAAAATATACTCGAAACAATTGTAGGTGATATCATGGACGAATACGATATCCTTCCAGAGTACCTCTATGAGATAAATGAAACAAGGCTTTTAGCTGGCGGTGGAGTCAATTTATTAATACTGCGGGAACGTCTTGGTAATGCAATTCCGGAAGCCAACAAAACATTGTGCCAATGGATTCTGGATATGTCGAATAAGCCGGTTAAAATCGAAAGCAGGATCACCCTCAATGGTATTGTATTTGAAATCCGGAAAATGAGCCGCTCACGTATCAGCGAAATAATAATTGACTTCTCTGGAATTACTATTCCACAACCGGAAAATGAAAATAATGTATAACTAATGCAATTCAATCCAGCCGTTTTGATGATCCCAAAAAATCTTTTTGTTGTTACATGTACAGGTATCTATACTGTGACGAATTACAGTATTAGGAAATGTCCCTGATTCAACAATTGTTAATGTTGAGATATCAACTTTTTCTCTCCTGTAATTACCTGTGCCATACATTGTTGAATATACAATAAGATAACCTTGAGAGATATCATAATCCATGGAATCAATCCACGCCGGATTGCCATCGATTGTGCGCGACTCAAACACCGTTTTTATTTTCTTCCCTGCTGTATCGCAAAGATAGAGATCATACCGCTCATTAACTTCATGGTTCATAAATAAGCCGCTATCCCAATCACTTTGATTAACTGCAACTGCAATTCCGTTACAATTATTATCCCAGACACCAAAACCGTAAGGCGCATTCGGCTCTATATTACTACAGCCCGACATGATAACAATTGCAAAAATTTCAGATAACGCGCATAAACAGACAAGAATCTTACTCATTTTGTTTACCTCCCGATTTACTGTTATGTTAAATATCGATCCGGTATTTCTAAAAAAGTATAAACGGGAATTGTTACACAGGTGATTTTATATTAAAATACCATTATCTGCAATGAAAGATACTTAAATAGTACTATACTGACAGATTCCCTGGTCTGATTGTGTTTTGCTCGATATTATTACTCTATTAAAACAAAAATGGGCGAATGTTTGTTCGCCCATTACATTTGTATACAAGATTTTATAAGAATATGATTATGCAGCCATATCAACCATGGTCGTTTCTGGTTTTGATACAACAGGCTGTTTATCTGCTTTATCATCAACCTGTATTCCATTTTCTCTCGCCCATGCATCAAGTTTGCTCATTATCAGATCGTGAGTATCTTTAACAAGATTTGAAACACTATCTGGTAATTCTAAATCACCCCAGAGCTCTTTTGCCTGTTTGAATCCCTCTTCTATTGCTGCTTTGATTTTTGTTAAAAACTCTTCACCTTTGCCTTCAAACGAATTAAAGAAGGATAGTGCAAAGTCTACTATTCTCTGAGATGTGTTTTCTGCATTCCACTCTTCAGGAATCTGTAAAGTCTGAGTTGTACTATTGGTTCCTTCAGCCATTTCAACATTTATGCCTGAATTTTTCAGAAAGTCTTTCACGATTCTCTGTGACATCTCTTTTAAGTGATTTCGAACATACTTCTCAAGATTCTTAATATCATCTTTTGAGCCTTCAGCAGAAAGCTCCATAGAAGTACTTGAATACTTTACCGCCTCATAACTAAATGACACTTTGTCGCCATCTTTGGAGGTAAACTCTACCGCATACTTCTCAGATGTATATGATTCAGCAGCAATTTTAGCATTAAGTACTGACTGACCGGATCTGTTCTGTGACTGCAGATTTCGGGATGAATCCATCGATTTCGGAGAATTGTACCCTGCAAGTCCCTGATTTGATGGTTGTTTAAATGGGTATCCGATTGATTGTAATGACATATAATCCTCCTTGAATGCCTTTTTTGATCCTATACGATAGTTTTCGGAGTGGAGGAAAAAATTCTTTAGCATTTATTCAATATTTTTTTAAAAAAAAGACCTTGAAAAAAAAAAATCCTTAATGACGTTTTTTTTACATATCCTCATGTCAATTTACATGTAATAGCATATTATTTATCTACATTTTTCTGTAAATTCATCTTTGGAGTAAATTTAGCAGAAAATTTAAATTATTAAGTGGAACATTAATGAATATATCAACTAACAACTGATAATTCATAGGTTTACATACAACACACTCAAAAAAACAAACATAAATGTACCAAAACGAAAAAAATGGCGAAATCTGTACAAAAACAGCATTTTCTTATTTTGTAAAAGTTGTTTTTTTGCGATTCAAATTTTTTCTTTGAGTTTTTTAAGAGCGATATTATATTGAATTCACGTTTAAGAGTGAGCAGTTTTTGAGTGTGGATAACTTAATGTGGATAAAGTGTGGAGAACGATGTTAATAACTAGTGAACTTCTTCAGGTCAAATTAAGTCAAACTATATGTCAACACTCAGTAAAGCTTTAAAAATCAACATCATGGTAAAATTGCTCTGTTAAGCATCTTTCGTAAATATCTTTGAAAAAAATCATAATCGCAATTTTGTCACTTGTCAATGTAAGAGAATGTTGATAACATGTTGGTAAATACATTACTCCAGAATTACACAATTTCATCTCCATGGCAGATTTGTCTAAAGAGAATTCAAGACAAAGTTGGTGTGTCCAATTTTGAGACATGGTTCAGAGCAACCGATCTATCAGTTACTGCTGATGGCATCGCAAAGATACTTGTTCCGAATCAATTCTTTGCAGATTTTATTGAAGAGCATTTTGCTTCACTGATAAAAGATGTTCTCATTGAAGAGCAGATCCATTTTTCATCACTGCAATTTGCACCGGTTCAGAAAGACTGGAAAATTGTACAGCCGCTCGTTGAGGAGATTTCTGAAGCAAAAGAGAAAAAAATACCTCAAAAGGTAGAGAATAATCAGAATTTCCATCCCAATTATACTTTTAATAAGTTTATTGTTGGTGACAACAACCGGATGGCTCATGCGGCATCACTTGCGGTCGCGGAAGCACCTGGAAAGACATCCTTTAATCCACTCATTATATATGGTGGAACCGGTCTTGGAAAAACACATCTTCTTCAGGCAATTGGACAATTTGCCCAAACAGAGGTCACTGCGGAGAAAGTCATCTACATGACCAGTGAAGAGTTCACGAATCAGTATATCAATTATGTTGTACATAAAAAAGATTCAACCTCCTTTTATAAAAAATTCAGTGATGTCGATTTATTGCTTATAGATGACATTCAGTTTTTCAGTGGTAAACCCGGTACACAAAAAGAGTTTTTCAGAATTTTCAATAAACTTCTTCTCGAAAATAAACAGATTGTACTTTCATCGGATCGTCAGCCAGATAAGATACCTGATATGATGGATCACATTATCAATCGGTTCATGAGTGGCCTCACCACCGATATTCAACCGCCAAACCTTGAAACACGTATGGCAATTCTTCGGAAGAAAGCAGAAACAGACGGGCTGTTTCTTCCCGATTCCGTTGTACAGTTTATTGCTGGCCATATTACATCAAATATTCGGGAACTTGAAGGAACACTGATCAAGTTAATTGCGTCGGCATCATTTACAGGAAGAGATATTACCATTGAGGTAGCACAGGAGCTATGTGGTGATGCAATCTCGAAAAAAGATGAGCGGCTTTCTGTAAAGCTGATCCAGGAAAAAGTCGCAGAAGTATTTGGTATCAGTGCTAATCAACTTTCGGCTCATACACGAAAAAAAGAGGTTGCACTTCCCCGCTCTGTGGCAATGTACCTTTGTAAAAAATGGACACGTCAATCGCTACGTTCAATAGGACTTGATTTTGGTGGACGGGATTATTCTACAGTAATTCATTCATTTAAAAAGATCGAAGCAGATATAATCACAGATAAAGATCTTGCAGAAAAGATTGCAAAAATTGAGAAGGTTCTTGAACAGATAGTGTGATAAATCCGTAACGCATTACTAATGGTAGTATTTGGTAACAATCCGGTAAGAAAGAGTGTTACAACTTGCTTTTTACTGCACCGAATGATGTCTTTGCTTCATCAATTGTATCAAAAATTTCAATTTTACGAACAAGATTTGTTATCTCCATCAGGTTTCGGACAAGCCGATTAACAACGGCTATTTTCAAGTCACCCTGTAATGCCGTAAGGCGGGTTTTTGCATCAATAAGCACAGCAAGACAAAGGCTGCTGATATATTCTGTACCTTCCATATTCAGAATGACTTTACGCTTTCCGTCATTAATAAGATCAATAATCCTCGTCTTCATGTAGCTGACATTTTCCTGAAGAACATTTCCATCAAGAATAATTTCGACAATGTCACCGTATTCCACGATCCTGATTTTCATATTGGCCCTCTCAACCTTCCTTTTTAGAGCATGGAACTATTTTCCCATTGGCTTCCAGTTTTATAAATGCATCCACAATCTCGGGTGCAAACTGAGTTCCACTCCCTTTTTTAATCTCTTCCAGCGCTTTTTTCCATGGTACTTTACTTTGATATGAACGACCTTCAGCCATTGCGTCAAATGCATCTGCAACAGCAAGAATTCTTGCACCAAGAGGAATCTCTCTCCCCTGTAACCCATGCGGATACCCTTTACCATCAAATCGTTCATGATGGTGAAGTATTATAGGAATTTCTTTTTCAAGGAACCTGATGTCTCTTAAGATGTTAACCCCGACTTCCGGATGACGCCGCAGCAGTTCATATTCCTTTGATGTCAATTCTTCCTTTTTAATAATAATATCATCACGTATACCGATTTTTCCTATATCGTGCAGCAAGCCGGCATAATAAACAACTTCAACGTCAGCTTCCGGAAGTTTTAATGACTTTGCTATCTCAGCTGAATATACTGCAACATTCTGAGAATGTTCCTTTGCAAACGGATCTTTTGCGTCAACTGCTTTTATCAGTGCGTTAGTTGATTCCATATAGATATACCGCATCTGACTTGACAATTCCTGAAATTTTCCTTTGAGCTCCTGTATTCCGTATCTATCAATACTATTTTCATCAGTGGTATCAATATCCTTCCAGATTCTGATCAGGTTCCTGCCATCCATTTTTGCCTGGTACATTGCAGAATCAGCCCGTTCAATAAGCTCCTGTTTTGTTTTGATATCACTGTTATATTCAGCTATACCGATACTTACAGTAACGCGGATATTTTTCCCGTTATAAGAAAAACCTGCGTTTTCAATTGTCGAATGCAGTTTTGTCGCATAACGCAATGCATTGTCTATCTGTAAATTCGTGATAATCATGAATTCTTCACCACCATATCTGCCACAGATATCGATCTCTCGCGATTTCTGTTTCATAATTCCGGCAAGCTGGCGGAGTACATGGTCACCAACCTGGTGTCCATAAGTATCATTAATCAATTTAAAATGATCAATATCAATAATCATGCAGGAAAGCATTCCGCCATATCTGCGTACACGTTTGAATTCGTAGTCGAACCGTTCCTGAAGAAACCTGTGATTGTACATTCCGGTAAGACCGTCAGTAATTGACAGTTCAACAAGCTCTTTATTTTTCCTATCAAGCTCCTCCATCAGGAGTTTCTCTGATGCAAGTGCGAATTTCAGATCATCAAGCGACTTTTTCAATTCATTTTCAGCTTCTTTGCGTTCTGTAATATCAGTTTGTGACCCGGCAAAGCGCAAAGGTTTACCCCGTTTATTAAAGATAGCCATACCACGAACAAGCACCCATCGATAGGTTCCATCCTTATGAAGTATACGGTGTTCACTTTCAAATTGTGGCGCCTTTTTACCAAGATGTAAATTAATCGCATATTTTACACCATCAATATCATCAATATGAATCCGTGAAAACCACTCCTGAGGCGACGCTGTGATAGTATCGTATTGAATACCAAGCATCTCTTTCCACTGATCACAATAGTAAATTTGGTCATTCTGAAGATCCCAATCCCACAAACCACTTTGCGCACCCCGTGTTGCAAGTACATACCGTTCTTCACTTGCACGAATACTGTTCTCAGCCTGTTTCCGGGATGTAATTTCACGAAGAGAGATTAAGCGGGCTGCTTTATTTTCCCAGTTTATTTCAGACACATTCATTTCAATATAGCGCATGGACGACTTTGGACCACTATTGACCGATATCTCCTGTGTACCGGGAATATCTGTTTTATAAGGGAATCGTGTCGAATGTGTAGTGTTTTTAATTTTTAACATCGACTTGGCTGCCGGATTTATAAAAAGAATCTTTCCGGCCATGGTTACAATCGCCATTCCATCCCTGCTTCCAAGAATGACATTCAAATACCGGGCCTCATTAGTCCGGAATTCCTTCAGATTATCATCTGTTCTCAACAGTTTTTTCTGTGTAATTTCATTTACAATCGGGAGCAGAGATTTCTTATTAAAATTATCGATGTTTATCACATACTGTTTTCTGGAAGCAGTATAGGTTGTATCAGCTTTTGTTTTTCCAGTGACAATCAGGGGTATATTTTTGTATGTTTTCAGGGTGGCAATAATTTCCGAGCGAGATTCGTCTTTAGCACTAATTGCACAAACATAAAGATCGTTTAATTCAATAGATTTCTTTAGTCTGCTTACTGATGTTGTACTTGACAGAATTGAATCCGGAAAGTTGTCAGACCATATTTTTTTAATTTTACTGATATCAGCAGGATTGCTGGAAATTACCAACACCCTTAATCTGACTGTATCCGTCGCTTTTTTCTTCGAAGCAGCCACGAGATATTCCTTCATAGAGTTATAATGCAGCCTATACCCTTAAGTGTATAATAATTTGTATTGTACGTTTATGGTTGGACGATGTCAATGCGAGACATCGTTGGATCAGTCAATTTTACCTGTATACCAGCGGCAATCAATTATTTTTGTTACCACTTCATGAAGACTATAAAATGACTATTCCACATTTTTTACTTGAAAAATCAATTTCTTATCATTATTTTAAATCTGTCAGTATCAGCATTTGCTGTCCATGATATTTTAGTTTTAAAAATCGTAAACAGACAATGCAAATTTCCATGTGTATATCTGTAGTCAGGAGCATACATGCCTGAGAGAATTCATCACGCCCTTGTTTTAAATCTTCACCAGCCATCCGGAAATCTTGAGTATTTACTTGACAACAACGAATGGGAAGCCAAAGAGATACTCTGGGCTCTGGATCGGATTCCACGGTCACTCTGGGATTATGAAGATACCGCAAAAGTGCATCTTGCGTTCTCCGGTACGTTACTCGAAACACTTTCGAGAAAAGAATTTCAGGATCGTGTTTACGGAATTGTCAAGTGTGGCGATCTTTTGTGGCACTTTCAAAACACAAAGATTTTTGAAATTCTCGGGACTGCTTATTACCACTCTGTCTTTCCATTGATTCCGAAGGAAGACTGGGATGATCAATGCATACGATGGCAGGGTATCGGGAAGCATCTCTTCTGGAGAGAAAAATTTAATGGATTCTGGCCGCCTGAAATGGGTTTTTGTATGGAAATGATTCCAATGATTAAGAAACTCGGGTTCCGGTATGTGCTTGTCGATAGTGAAAATGTTGAACCGCTTGAATCTATGCGTTGGGAAGAGCTTCGATATCAACCTCACATTGCGCGTTATGAAGACTCTGAAATTATTGTTGTCGTACGGGATCGAGAACTATCTGATGCACAGGAATCGGGGATGGAATGGGATTGGTTTTCACGGGAGATCAATGAACGGGTTAAATGGTGTAACTTTAATCCGCTGATTACGACAATCACTGATGGCGATAATGGTGGCTGGTTTCGTAACACGTCGGGTAATGGTAACTTCTGGAATGTATTCTATAAAGAACTACTTAATAAAAATCGCGCAAAAGAGACCACTATCGTTCCATCCTTTATTTCAGATTACCTGACCACGTACGGTGCAAGAGGATATGTTAATGTTACCACTGCCGCATGGAATACAGGTTGGCATAATGGCAAAGGATTCACCCAATGGACCGGCTCACAGTTTCAAAAACATGGTCTTGAGGAGATAGCCAGAATAAGCAGCCGTTTTCATTCGTTTCTGAATTCTACTGAGGATGCAATTAAGTCACGTTTTGAAACGGAAATCAACGATGCACACTGGCACCTTTTACGATCTGAAACAAGCTGTAACTTTTTCTGGGGCGAAGCCTGGGTGTATAAAACGATTGAAGACCTTAATTATGTAAAGAAGATTCTTGACATGCTGGAGAGTCAGTAATCTGCGACCAGTGCCGCGTATGACATACATAATGATAGTTCATGTTTCCGGATCAACGTTACGTTAACGAAATTGCTATTAGACTCAAAGAATGAGGGCCACTTATAAAATACCCTGCTGAACCAGCAGTACTCCAACCCACATCACTATAAAACTGATAACAATTGTTGCATTATTCACTGTCCCGACAAACTTCTTGTCATAACCGCACTCGACAGCATACGGAACAACTGACAAGCTTATCGGAAGACAGAATCCGAGCAAAAGTGTAATTCTGAACATTTTGTCAAATGGTAACAGCATATACAATAGTAAACCAACCGATATTCCAAGTGAATATCTGACTGCAAGGATCTGAAGTAATCGTTTCCAGTGTTTTGTTTCGAACGAAAAGCTCAGAAATATACCAAGAAGCAGTAGTGACATCGGCATATTTGCTTTGGCGATTATTGAGCAGATTGAAAGAAAAAACGGCGGATATGACAAATTCAAAACAGACAGAACAAGCGTTGTAACATACGCAAGAAATGGTACTGCGGTAAGTGCCCTGAAAATTAAACGTCCGTAGCTGATTTTTTCGTGATGCGCACTGTGAAGACAGGCGATGATATAGGCAGCCCCAAACGTCATCAGTGAGTTACCCATATCAAACATGCCAAAATATTTAAGCCCGCTACTCCCCCATGTTGCTTCGATCAACGGATATGCAAACAGCCCTATATTAAAGGATGCAAACTGCATGGTAAGCATTCCTTTTTCTTCTCTGGGCTGTTTTCTGAATATAAAAAAGGCAACAGAAGCAAGAAGTGAACAGTACATAATGTTTATAAACGGTATTAGAAAAAGCGATTTATCTAATTGAATCGTACTAAAAACTGTTATTACTGTTGCAGGAAGCGTAAAATTGAGTACGATTCTCGAAAGTCCGTCACCATCCGATTCCTTCACCACATGAAAACGTTTCGCAAGATATCCAAGCGTAATAATTACCAGCGATACAATAAAACTGAGGTTAATACTATTCATTAAAGGGTGACCATACCGGATCAGGGAATTTTCATTTAAGCAGCATCTTTCGTAGAAAACAGCATTAAAGCGTTTCATAATAGACTTAAAGCTGCACAGAAGTGACATAATAACACAAGTATTAATATATCTGCAACAGTAATTATCGCTTTATTATTATATCACTTCAAAAAGGAATTCTTAGGCAACACCAGCATTCTATTTTTTCCTGAACATACCTTTACCCAAAGCCCAGATAAAAGCAGCTAATCCGAATATCAGAAGAATTCCGATACCTATTACGACCTTCTGCATTGAGCGGCCCATGGATCCGAGAGACCTTCCGACAAATTCGCCAAATACGCTTATTTTATCAAGTCCGTTTTCAACAAATTCCTCTACATCACGCGGCTTTTTCATAGCATTACCCTCCGATGCTATTATAATAATATAAAAGGCACAATTCTGTAACGAACTGTGCCTGACTATAAAGAAAAACTTAATTCTAAATGGGGTGGCTGAGGGGGTTCGAACCCCCGACAACTGGAACCACAATCCAGTACTCTAACCAACTGAGCTACAGCCACCATGTTTTAACGATGATAAAAATAGTTTTTCGCCTTAAGACAGGCAACAACTTTTTTATTTACTTAATTCAAAATTTCCCCATGTACCGGGAATGTAATACTGTGCTTTATCAGGAACTGATGCAACTATGCCGTCACCTTTTTTAACAAATACTGCAAAACCAGCCTGACGTCCTTCAAATGGAACGATACCGCTATCGAACCATGGAAGTGCCACAATGATTTTATCATCTACAATCTCTTTATAAATTTCGTTATGCCATTGTTTTTCTACATATTTTATCTTTGAATCAATAAATTTTCTCTCATAATGTATACCCCAAACAGAATCCTGTTTGATCATGACAAATCTATCAGGATACGCAACGAATGCATTTTTACCATTTTTCCCATCAATGGCAAATGTCAAAATAGTGGTATCTGTTGATTTCTTTGCAATCATATAGAGTGCTTTGGAATTCCACACAAGTGCATATGAATGTGAACCGTTTTTTACAAAATCAGCATCTTTAATGCCATCAGCGATTGCTTTCAGTGATGCAGTACTATCAACACTCCGGATCTGCACCAATGTTGTTTTTGAAAGCTTTTCAAGGGCGAGAATACCAAATGGAAGTATTTCTGCCTTCTGGGAATCAGCAGCCCATTCAATCTTGAGATAATCAAGGCCGCCAAGAACGGAACTGTTTACTTTTGTGATAAAAGCATCATTTGCAACATCAGTGACATTAACATCTTTTTTCGCAATCACTTTTGTGGTTCCGCCAATCACGCTACTTAAAGTATACTTTATCACCTTTGATTTATTCAGCGCAGTATCAATCTGAGCTTTTGCAACAACAGAATCGTTTCTTAGAGTCAACCAAGGTGCGGGTGAATTTAATACAACTACCTGGCTAACAGCAATCGAAGCACCTGCAGCAATAGTTACTGCTGACAAAATTAACTGTCTGATCATTCTTTAAAACTCCTTTTTATCGTTGTTATATTTTCAACCAAATTTCAATTACGTATAAGATACTATATTATTGATTATCCAATGTGCCGATTTTTATTTTCACATCGGATTTCAGAAACCCTCACCAAGAGTCCATATTGTATCCTTGCCGTTGATCAGATCCAATCGTACCCCATTCGCCGTATTGGACCATCCGTACATGAATTCCGATAACTGATAATTGTCGGATACCTTATACTCCCTGACACATGTTTCTATAACCGGAACCTTTTTAACCTTGTACAAACTTATAATTCTGCCGGCCGACGTTGTAAAATAATTCGTATGCTGCCGTAGAAAATACCTTTCCTGTTTCTGATTTACGTACGTATCAAGCGGTTTCTCTATCCAGTACTCTACTACCCGTGATGGACCACCAGCAACCCAGTCTTTATATGCATAAACAAATGCAGCTACACCAAGTATCATCAGAATAGTCTTTATCAGTACTTTTTTGATTCGTAAAATGTTAAAACCAATATCACACAAAATGAAAGTCACGATCAGGTAGCTGATTGAATCAACATATATGTTTACAAAAGACAAGCTCATAAGATCAAACAGAAAGGCACAGAACAGTATTACAGCATAAAGCTTAATTCGAACCAGTTTGATAAAATTAACTTTATTGGAAAAATATCCCAAAACGAGAACTATAAAAGGTAACAACCAGATTAAAACATTCATTCAACAATCCTGCCTTGCAATTAATACCTGACAATAAATTCTGACTCATTTTCAACGATACTCATATCGCTTATCGTGTATGACGTTACTCTGGATAGTTGTGGCCCCACTCTGACTTTTTCAACGAACATCGTTAACAAATCACTATCCCCCTGAACCTCAATCTCCACACGTCCATCATGTAAATTTTTAATGGATCCGGTAAGATTCATTTCACTTGCGATATCGCGTGCAAAGTATCTGAGACCGACACCCTGTACTCTCCCGCTGATAATCATTGAAAACCTTTTTACCATGCGAATACATTACCTTCGTGAAAAAAAGTTCAAAATGAGTGTCAGCACAATACTTAACAAAACAGATGTTGCAACAGGGATATAAATTTTAAATTTTGAATTCCCTATTTGTATATCTCCGGGTAGTTTTCCTATTGGAATTTTGTCATAGATCATAAATATTCCGCCAAGAACGATCAAAACAACCCCTGCAATAAAAAGAAACTTTCCGATTTCATCCCAGTTCATTTCAGCTCCTTTACATTAGAAGAGACTCTGCTGCGAAGCATGGGTCCCGGGGGGAACGATATTAAAATATTTGTATGTTTTCATGGTAACCTCCCTGCCCCGCGGAGTTCGTTTTAAAAAACCGGATTGAATGAGAAACGGTTCATAAACTTCCTCAATGGTATCGGGCTCTTCACTGACAACAACCGCCAGCGTATTGATCCCTACCGGTCCACCATTATAATGCTCGATAAGTGATAAAAGAATATTCCTATCCATTTCATCAAGTCCATTTTTATCAACGCCCAGCATTGATAGTGTTTTATCAATTATTTCTATTGAAATACGTCCATCACCCCTGACCTGCGCAACATCCCTGCAACGCCGCAGGAGACGGTTTGCAATTCGGGGTGTTCCTCTTGCCCGTTTTCCAAGTTCAAGCGCAGCATGAGGTTCGCATTCGACACCTAAAATCCCCGCAGAACGCATAATAATCGTTTGAAGTTCAAGTGGAGTATAATAACTAAGTCTGCACACATACCCAAATCTGGCATGCATCGGGGATGTCAGCATACCGGCACGGGTTGTTGCGCCAACAAGTGTAAATGATTTTAAGCCAAGCCTGATCGACCGTGCTGCAGGCCCGTCACCGATCATGATATCAAACACAAAATCTTCCATTGCAGGATAGAGAGCTTCTTCAACGACCCTGTTCAAGCGATGTATTTCATCAATAAAAAGGATCTCCCTCTCTCCCAGATTTGTAAGATTACCTGCAAGATCTCCTTTTTTCTCAAGAACCGGTCCGGATGTTGTTTGAATGCCGACACCAAGTTCACTTGCGAGAATTCGTGACAATGTTGTTTTTCCAAGCCCCGGAGGTCCGCAAAACAGGATATGATCAAGCGCTTCACCACGTTTTTTTGCTGCCTCAACAAATATGGAGAGATTCTGTTTGATAGTATCCTGCCCAACAAAATCATCAAATCGCTCAGGACGCAATGATGCCTCAAGCGGATCATCATCCTTACGGTTTTCTCCTGAAACAATGCGCGGTTCCTCTTCGTTACTCATTTCAATTCACCATTGATAAACTGCCCTGAAGCACCCTGAAAGTCATTTCTTTTATAACTGCCGCGCATAGTCATTTTATCAAGCGCCACTCCCCTGAATGAACAGATTGTAATTCTGCAGTTCTGCCATTCACTAAAATCAGCCTCAGCTTTATCAAAATTACAATTTGACAACTCAAGATCAGTAAATGAGGCCCGATTCCCTGCGCACGAAACAAAGGAGCATTCTTTAAAAACAGTATGTGTAATTTTGACACCCGGCATGTTTGCCTCAGAAAAATCACATTGCATATATTCTGAGTTATTGATTTTCAGTTCGGAAAGATCACTCTTATTGAATATTGTGTTGATAAAATTTGATTTTACGATTGTTCCGTTTTGGCAATTAGCACCCGAAAAATCGCAGTCGTAAACCTCCGCTTCAGTCAGAATAAAATTTGTCAATTTCGCACGGCCATACTCGCAATCTTTTATGATTACTTTTTCAAAGAGGGCATCTTCAAGTGTAGCATCAACAAAATCAGTCCGTTCGAGTCGTGCAGATGTAAAATCAGCACCACGCAGATCGGCATTCCGAAACTGTGTATACTTCAGATTTCCTAATGGTATTCCGCTGATTTTAGCGATAACCATTTTCGCACCACTCATGTGTGCCTTATGAAAACAAGCATTTTGTAAATTACTATCCGTAAAATCACATCCACTGAGATTACAGTGATCAAACCTGGCTCTTGTCAGCTTGCAACGTCTGAAATCTGTTCCACTAAGATCATTACCAGTAAAGTCTGCATTGGAAAAATCCTTTCCCTTACAGGAAAGCCCGCTTTTTACAACACGAATTAATTCGCTTTTGCTGCTCATATCACCTGCAATGCTTTCCTGATCCATTCTTCAACAGAAGTACTGTCGTCAACAGTCTGTTCAACACGGGACAGTGCTTTTAATACCTGTTTATCATTATATCCCAAAGATATCATTGCGTCAAACGCTTCATCCCGTACCAATATTTTTTCCTGTTTTACCGCTGAAGTTTTTAGACCCTGAGATTTCGGTACCGATGATAGCCCGCTTAGTGTGTTACCCAGTTTTCCTTTCAGTTCCAGCACGAGACGCTGTGCAGTTTTAGGACCTACACCAGGAATTTTCTCAAGCCGTGACGGATCAGCGGCATTAACACTTTGGACAAGGTCATTAATTGCAATCCCCGATAGCACACTCAATGCAACTTTTGGTCCGATTTTGGTAATACCGATCAGTTGAGTAAAAACATCTTTCTCGTTCTTTGTAAAAAACCCATACAGTTTGTGTGCATCCTCACGAACCTGATAATAAATGTAAAGCTTTATTTCCGCACCAATATCAGGCAGATTTTCAAATGTTGACAAAGGAATCCCGGCTCCATACCCAACCCCGTGGACATCTATGGTCACATGAGTTACATCCTTTTCACTGAGTATTCCACGAAGATAGTCAATCATTGCAGATCTTTCTGGTTAACATATGCACACAGAACCGATACTTCTATTTTAATGATGTCAATCCTGTATTGTAAAAATCACACACCGCTATTGCCAGTGCATCGTATGCATCACTACGTGTATGCGACACAGGTGGAGATAACAATACCTTTACCATGTACTCAACCTGTTCTTTCGCAGCATTGCCGTTCCCGGTTACTGCTTTCTTGATCTCCCGTGGCGTGTACTCTGTGATCAACGCTTTTGCCTGGCGTGCTGCAAGCATTGCAACACCACGTGCATGACCAAGTACAAGTGTTGTATGAACATTTTTGCTATAAAATGCCTCTTCAATACAAACTCTGTCAGGTGTATGCACCCGCATTTTATTAAAAAGACCATTATAAATAATCTCAAGCCGCTCAGCAAGCGCACCGGTTGCACTAGTGGTAATTACACCGGAATCAAGCCATGTGATTGAGTTGTTTCTTGTTTTAATTACCCCATACCCGGTGACTGCAGTGCCAGGATCAATACCAAAAATGATCACTTATCAAGCTGCTCCAGATCACTATCGGAAATGTCGTAGTTTGCATATACATTCTGAGTATCATCGAGATCGTCAAGTGCATCCATAAGTTTCATGACTTTTGCAACATTCTCACCCTCAACCTTGACAGGATTTTCAGGTATTTTTGTCAGCTCGGCCGATACCGGTGTGATATTTACTTTTTCAAGAGCTGCTTTAACATTCTCGAATGTATCAGGAGCAGTAACGATTTCGAACTCATCACCATCCAGCTCCATATCCTCAGCACCTGCCTCAAGCACCACATCCATAAGCATGTCTTCAGCCATAGCGCTCTGTGCAACACGAATGATACCCTTTGATTTGAACATATATGCAACACTGTTGCTCGTTCCAAGATTCCCGCCGTATTTTGTAAAGGCATGACGCACTTCAGCAACGGTTCTGTTTCTGTTATCGGTCATTGTCTCAACCATGACAGCAATACCTGATGGTCCATATCCTTCAAACAGGATTTCTTCGTAGGTTACACCATCAAGCTGACCGGTACCTTTTGCAATGGCATTTTCAACGTTTTTACCGGGCATATTTGCAGCACGGGCACTTGAAATTGCAGAACGTAAACGAGGATTAGAGGTTGCATCCCCCCCACCCATTCTTGCAGCAATGGTAATTTCCCGGATAAGACGGTTAAAAAGTTTACCCCTGGCAGCATCAGTTTTACCTTTTGCGCGCTTAATGGTTGCCCACTTGGAATGTCCAGACATAATTATACTCCTTTATTATATGTTATTCTATGCAATGAAATAAAATGACACCCTGCCGGAAATCTCCGGTTCACATATCCCCGATAATGACGTATTCAGCAGATGTCAGTTGTGAACCAAAAAACTGGGATACTTTACGTTCCATTTGATCGATCTTGTCAGTAAACAGAAACCGGCTCTCTGCTTTGCCATCACCCTTTGATACAGAAAGAATTTTCAATGCAGTCAGGATATCCTGAGCCTCTTTGGCTGTCCACAAAGCGCTGTCAAGTAGCTGAATTCTGGTACCAACAGTACCCTGAATAACTTCCATGAGCAGAGAATAATGTGAGCAACCGAGTATCATGCAGTCAACACCAAGATCTAATAGTTCGTAAAGGTAATGCTGCGCGGCACTACGGGTAACATCTCTGTCAAGCAACCCTTCCTCCACAAGAGGAACAAACAGTGGCGACTCACGTTCGAATACCCGGATATCACCACCAATGCTCTGAATTGCTTTTGTATATGCACCGGTCCGAATCGTTGCTTTTGTACCGATTACACCAATTTTCTTTTCGGCGGTTCTAAGCACTGCTGCGCGGGCACCAGGGAGAACAACCCCAATTGATGGCAGATCGCGGACACATTCCTCGATCTGTTCAAGAGCCACTGATGTGATTGTGTTACAGGCAACAATCAACATTTTAATATCCTGGTCAATCAGGTGCTTCGCACACTGTAAACCAAATTTCCTGATTACATCCTCTGACCTGTGCCCGTATGGCGCGCGGGCATTATCACCGAGATAAATTATTTTTTCATGAGGCATCAACCGGAATATCTCACGTGCGACAGTCAAGCCTCCCAAACCGGAATCAAGAATACCAATGGGCCTGTTGTCGCTCATAACCCGCTCCCGTACATATCCTGAAATCCAATGATCGCATTATAAATTGCCATAGCAATTTTATCCTGAAATTTTTTGTCAGCAAGCAACCGTTCTTCATCAGAATTTGACAAAAAGCCGGTTTCAACCAGCACTGATGGCATAAATGCGCCATTGAGCACCCAGAAGTTGGCCTGTCCGACTCCGAGATGAAGCTTATTAATCCTTTTATCAAGTGACGCATCAAATTTCTGATCAAGCAGAATACAGAATTCCTGACTTTCCTTCAGAAATTCATTTCCCGCAAGGTCAATTAGTACATTTTGTAAACTTGTATAATTCTGCGGTTTTTCTTCCAGTTCAATAACCGCATTTTCGCGCATTGCAACAAGTTTGTCCTCTTCATTCTTTGCCTGCGAGAGAAAGTAAATTTTATACCCTTTTGTAGTATGTTTTCGTTTTGCTGTACCGGGAACTGCATCGGCATGAATGCTGATAAAAAAGTCAGCCTTATTATTGTTAGCAAACTTTGTTCTGTCACTGAGAGGAATAAAAACATCCTTATCTCTTGTACACAACACCTTTAGATTGCTGTTCTTTTTCAGTAAATCCCTGACTTTAAGCGTAATTGCCAATACGACATCCTTTTCCTTAACACCGGTAATACCGATAGCGCCCGGATCTTTTCCACCATGCCCAGGATCCAATACAACAGTCTTTAGCCCTGACGGCAGGTCGTTTCCTCCTGCAAGTGCTGTGCGTGATTTTGTCTGGGATGATGCCGGTTTTGGTTTTACTTTTTTCTGCCGTAACGCGATAAGTAATGTTTTTGTATCCTGGATGTAATCAATAAGCGGATCCTCAATTTCGCGATTCAGGATTACCGATATCTGTGCAGATTTTTTATATTGTAAAGCGAAGAGTGAATCTGCCAGTCCGACCCGCTCTTTCTGATGCAGTGCTTTTGGATCCACTGTTCCGCCAAGAAAGTTAATCGTCAGATTAGGATAAAAATAAGTACAGTCAAAGGGTACTGAGTCAGTAAGCACAAGTGTTAGCAGTGTCCCGTTTTGTTTTTTCTCAAGAACCGCTGAGGATACAGTGTACTTTGATGATGCTGCCACGACTGGAGGGATATCCTTCTTTGGTGGTACGTCGTCATCAATAGCAAATTCTGTTGTAAGACTTGAAATAAGGCTCAGGGCGGTAACGGGAAGGTAAAGTGCTGCACCCTTGCGGACAATCTCGCCGGGCAGTTGATACACCGTTGCATTTAGTGTAAAAAAACGGCTATCCTGAGTAAAAACTATTTTCTGGTTTAGGCGGGTACAGAAAAGCTTGTTTGTAAACTTATCCCAACTGCATTGAAACGAGAGATTTTCAAGCAACGGAACAAGAGCAATCAGTTGAATGTTCCCGTTTTCTATTGTCGAAATCGTTACTGGCTCACTTTTCCCTTTGATCGAAAACGTGACTTCGGATCCAGCCGCTATAAGCGAAGCTAAAAACAATAAAAAAATGCTGCAAAAACGTAATTTCATATCCCCCGGCGACTTTTCACTTGAGCTATCTGACGTCTAGATTCTTCTTTAGCGATTTTCTGTCGTTTATCGTATTTCTTTAAACCTCTGCACAATCCAAGCTCTACTTTAACCCATTGTTTTTTAAAATATATAGAAAGCGGTATCAATGTAAGTTGCTTTCTATCGACCTCATTATTGAAACGAATGATCTGTTTTTTCTGAAGAAGCAGTTTGCGTTTTCTGCCGGGTTCAGGTGTATAGAGACCGCTTCGCTCATAACTGCTTATATGCAGGTTATGAAGAAATATCTCGCCATGGATACATTGTGCGTAGCTGTCCGATAAATTAACCTTACCGGCACGTACCGACTTTACCTCAGATCCGGCAAGTGCAATACCCGCTTCAATCTTTTCAATAATCTCGTAATCGTGATATGCTTTTCTATTTTGTGCAATTGTGCTCATAATTATGGGAAAATAGTTCCAGACTTAGTCTATAAGCAATTATATTTAACCTTTAAAAGGATGTTTTGAAGAGTTTTATTACAGGGTAGATCGTCCAGTTACTCTTCGATTCATCACGTACTTGTATTATACTTGTATTATACAGCATTGTACTGCATGTGTATACTCAAAACAATTCAAAGGATGCACAAATGGATCAGTGTCTTTTTTGCAAAATTATAAAGAAAGAGATTCCATCGGAGGTCGTCTACGAAAATGATTCTGTACTTATTTTTAAAGATATAACTCCAAAAGCTCCGACACATCTTCTGGCAATCCCCAAAAAGCACTATGCAGGAATACACCTTGTTCCGCCGGACGATTCAATAATCTTTCAACAGTTATTTGCAGCGATCGGTGAGACAGTAAAAATAATCGGTCTTGACCTTGCCGGTTACCGTCAGGTGATCAATTTTGGAGATTGTGCAGGTCAAACTGTACATCACATTCACGTACATATTCTTAGTGGAAGAGACTTCACCTGGCCACCAGGCTGAAAACAGATAGATTGATTACAGGTGACAACACGCTACGGTCGTTGTCACCTGTAATGTTGTATTCAGGATTACCGTTCGATTTTTCTAACCATGATAACACCGCTGATCTCTTTCAGCTTATCAAGAACGCTATCCGTCATTTCTCCATCAATATCAATAATGTTGTAAGCAAACTCACCCTTATGACGATTGATCATGCCTGCAATATTGATCTTTTCTGCGGCAAGCACCGTTGTAATCTGACCAACCATATTCGGAACGTTACGGTTTGCGATAACTATTCTTTTTGATGCTCCAAATGTGTCAAGTTCACAATCCGGGAAATTCACAGAATTCTTGATATTACCATTCTCGAGAAAATCTTTGAGCTGGTTGACAGCCATGATTGCACAGTTATCCTCTGCCTCAGGCGTTGATGCACCAAGATGTGGAAGTGGTATGACATTTTCAACTGTCAACAATTCCTCGTCCGGAAAGTCTGTTACATAATAAGAAACAATCCCTTCCTTGATTGCTTCAAGAAGATCTGCATTATTGACAAGGCCACCGCGTGCGAAATTGAGCAATCGTACACCCTTTTTCATAATTGCGAAACGTTCACGACTGATATAGCCTTTTGTCTTATCAGACAATGGAACATGAAGTGTGATATAGTCAGAATCTGCAAGCAGACTTTCCAGTCCACGGGCTCTTTTTACATTACGGGATAGTCCCCAGGCTGCTTCCACAGAGATGAACGGATCATATCCGGTAACCTGCATACCAAGTTCCATTGCATCATTAGCAACCATAACACCAATGGCACCAAGACCGATGACACCAAGTTTTTTACCCTTAATCTCGGGCCCGGTAAAATCAGATTTTCCTTTTTCGATAATTTTCGTTACTTCATCACCTTTACCCGCAAGACTTCTTGCCCAGTTGATACCCGGAATGATTCTTCTTGAAGACAGTAACATACCTGCAATGACAAGTTCTTTTACACCATTTGCATTAGCACCCGGCGTATTAAAAACAATAACACCCTTCTCAGAACATTTATCAACCGCGATATTGTTAACACCAGCTCCTGCTCGTGCAATTGCTTTTACTGTTGATGGCAGTTCCATATCGAGCATATTAGCACTACGAACAAGAATTGCATCCGGATTCAGGATTTCTGACGCAATTTCGTACATATCCCTTGGAAATCTCTCAACGCCAACAGTAGCAATTTTATTTAAAGTCTGAATTTTATACATTATTAACCTCCATTAACTAAATGGTACATTTAATCGCCTGACTGCCATGTTTTTAGTATTCATGGCAGCCCACTGAAAAAAATCACTGTTTCTAAACAGGCATATCAACAGTTATTTATTTGCCTGTTCAAAAGATTTCATAAATTCAACAAGTTTCTTTACACCGTCAATCGGCATTGCATTATAAATACTTGCACGCATTCCTCCAACAGAACGATGACCTTTAAGATTGATCAGTCCTGCGTTTCTGGCCTGTTTGAGAAATTCTTTGTCAAGGCTTTCATTTGTTAATATAAATGGAACATTCATAAGCGAACGGAATTCAGGAACAACCGTACCTTTATAAAATTTTGAGTTATCAAGATACTCATAAAGGATAGCAGCCTTCTTTTCATTTAATTCCTGCATTGCCTTAATACCGCCAATATCCCTGAACCACTCAAAGACAAGTTTAGCAATGTAAATGCTATAACAAGGAGGAGTGTTGAACATTGATCTTTCTTCCGCATGTGTTGCATAGTTCAGCATTGTTGGTGTAAAGTCAAGTGCTTTACCAACAAGGTCTTTACGAACTATAACAACAGTCAATCCTGACGGGCCAAGATTTTTCTGAGCACCGGCATAGATTACACCAAATTTTTTTACATCATAGTACTCAGAAAGAATATTGGATGACATATCCGCAACAAGTGGCACATCTCCGGTATCAGGGATTGCTCTGTAACGGGTTCCATAAATAGTATTGTTTGATGTAATATGCACATACGCAGCATCTTTATCAAACATCTCTTTTGAAATTGCTGGAATATAATTAAAATTTTTATCTTCACTTGATGCAACAACATTTACTTTACCATAGCGTTTTCCTTCAGCAATTGCTTTTTTGGACCACACACCGGTATTTATATAATCCGCCTTTTTCTTATCACCCAGTAAATTCAATGGTACCATCGCAAATTGTAATGATGCACCACCCTGTAGAAAAAGTACATTGTAATTTTCAGGGACTCCCATTATCTCTCTGAAAACATTTTCTGCACCATAAATTATACTTTCATATTCAGGCGTACGATGACTCATTTCCATGACTGACTGACCGGTACCCTGATAGTCAAGCATTTCGGATGCAGCTTTTTGAAGCACCGCTTCCGGAAGCATGGATGGACCCGCAGAAAAATTATAGACTCTTGCCATTTTCAAACCCCTTTAAAAAGAATGTATACTGTAATTAATTTAATTTACATTGTGATACTATTATTCATATCCATCCGGATAAGCGCCGAAAGCATCCTCATTTCACCGGTTACATCCATATTCTTAACAAATACATCATCTTTTCTGATAACAAGATTCGTATCGGTAAAATTTATGATCCCTTTCACACCGCCATCAATAAGACGGTTTGCAGCATCCTGTGCAGCCGTGTTGGGAACAGTCAGGATCGCAATCTGAATATTGAGCCTCCGTGCAGTTTCAGATATCTGATACGCAGGATAAACACTTACAGATGTCTTTATCGTTTCAATCCTGTTTGTATTTGAATCAAAACCAGCAACAATCCTGAATTCACTCGTAATATTATGTGCATGCTCAAGAAATGCAGTCCCGATTCGGCCAAGCCCTACAACACACGCTGCTTTTTGATTCTCAAAACCAAACTTTTGCGCGATGGCGTTTTTTAGATTGACAATATCATATCCTGAGCCACCACTCTTCACGCCATCAAGACAGCTGATATCCTTTCGAATATTGTGAGAGCCAACCCCCAACGTAGTTCCCAGTTCCGATGACGATACCGTCATATGCCCCTTATCAAACATTTCATTTAAAAGTTGATAGATCATACACAATCTTTTGATTACTGGCTGAGGAATTTTCTCCACCAAAGCTCCTTGTGAAATGTTTCACATACAATATACACCCTTTTTAAGAGCAAGTCAACATTTAAATACTTTTTTACACAATTTCGTAGAAAAAATTTCTCTTTAAAATTCAATGAATTACAAGATATACTGTAACAGAATCACCCGACATCTTCGCTTATTACATTGATTCTTAAGTAGTTGAGAAACGAAGTACTATCACTAACAAATTTGTCATTGTTTTTAAAACTTCGATGTAATCGTGTGATTTATTTCACACCAACTTCTAAACAATTTCTTTGACCTTAACCCTTTTTAATCGCATAATTTAACTATAGTTAGCCTTTTTATACATAAGGGGTTTACATGGTTCATGATGAAGCTGAAGTAAAACGTCGTCTTCTTATACTTATGAATGATCAGAGTCTTGTTGACGAATACATTTCTCGTTTTGGTGCCAAAATTGATATAAAGCACATAAAAGAGATTAGAGATGGCAGAGTCAAAATTCCAGATCCGATTGAAGAAGATGAGATAGGCGATGATCCATTGTTTGAAATCCCGGTTAAATGTCCGGTGTGTGAAAATACTGATATCACATGCCTGGAACTAAGAGCAAAAAGTCAGCAGATTCTTCAAAATAAATTTTTAGTTCCGCTTTACACCGGAGCCAAAGGATTCAGAACCATTGATTATACGATTTATGCAGTAACCGTTTGTCCAAAATGTCTTTTTGCATCACCGGACAGAAAAGATTTCGGACGACATGATATAAGCACACACAGTGATGTAAAAAGTCAGTTATCAGCTAACTGCCTTGTTTCAATCGATGAAAAACGGGATGAACGAAAAAAACTTTTAAAGTTCAATGGCAACTATGAACAGTATTTTAAACGTCCACGCTCACTTGAAGCAGCTATAGACAGCTATCTATTGTCAATATCCAGAGCACAGGTTGAAGCCTGGTATGAAATACCGTATTCACTTTACAAAATGGGCGCATACTCATTACGTATCGCTAAAATTTTAAAAGATGCCAAAAGAGATAATTGTCACTATATAAAAGATGCACTCGGGTATTTTGAGGAAACATTCAAGACATCAAACTGCCCATCCGAAGAGATTGAAATGCAGGTTATTTACAGTATTACAGCGCTCTATTTAAAACTGGGCGACCAGAAAAAAGCAAATTCATATATTGGCGTATTCAACAACCTTCACAATACAAGAATCACAGAGATGCGAACGAAGTCAGGACTTACTGCCGCAATAATTGATAAGTGGGCTGACAGGGCCAAGTATCTCTGGGAAGATCGTGATACTGAAGATCTTTTTAAAAATGAATAGCCGGGACTGATAGCCCCATTTTAATATTGTGACATATCCTTAATTACTGATAACGATTTACAGGCTTCACGTTGATATCCCTGCTTCCGTCATGTATTTTCACCTGGTGAATGTTTTTACATTTCTTGCATCATTTTTTCGATGTATCGTATATTTCGTAAAACAGTGCTTTGTCTATAGTTACATCGGTGTAAATTAAATTGGAGTAGAATGAAAACACTTAAAATTGACAATATCGAACTTGTATTATCACATCCGCTTGAGATAAATGCTGAATGGATAGGCCAAAACGAATCCATGCGCCAGCTTATTGCATGCTGGATGGTTGTTGATGAACTGGATTTGCCACTCACTCCCCGCATAATAGGATTTCCCGGAATCGGAAAAACAACTCTTGCAATTGCAGCTGCAAAGCATCGCAAACAGGATGTCTATATCATGCAATGCACCTCTGATACAAGACCTGAAGATCTGCTTATAACGCCCGTGCTCTCCGATCAGGGGAAGATCTCATATCACGCCAGCCCGTTACTGACAGCTGCGCTGACAGGTGGTATTGCCATACTTGATGAAGGTAACAGAATGTCTGAAAAATCGTGGGCATCACTTGCCGGTTTGTTTGACAACAGAAGAATGGTTGAATCTGTTGTTGCCGGTATCACTGTTACTGCTCATAAAGAATTCCGTGCTGCGGTAACCATGAATGAAGATTCTTCCACGTTCGAAATACCGGATTATATCATGTCCCGTTTACAGCCGGGAATCCAGATCCCGTTTCCGGATCGTGCTGATGAACTAAGGATACTCAGTTATAGTCTCCCGTTTTCATCACCGGAAGCACTCGAACTATGTGTTGATTATTTACAAAAAGCACACTCACTTGATCTCCCCTATTCTGTTCGTGATGGAATAAATGCGCTGAGATATACTGCAAAGCTCAAGCACGCAGACCCATCACTTGACACATCAGATATTTTCAAAAAAACTATTGTGCAGATTCTTGGTGATGAAGCACTTGATCTTGACAGTCTTGCAGCAAAACGTCAATCGAGTGGTGAACATATTCCATCAATGAATCTTGGCGATTTCTTTTTCTCCGAAGACAACGACCTTAATCCTGATTATAATGAGGATGATGATAAGTGAGATTATCAGATTCGCTGACAATAATTCCCGTTTTACATGGAAAGGCAGTATTTTCAAGACAAATCCGTTCTGTTTGTCTTGAAGAGAAATTTGACTGTATCGCAATTGACATCCCGGATATATTCGAGCAGGATCTCATTGAAGCGGTCGAAGCACTTCCTGTAATCAGTGCTGTCTGTGCGCGTGAAAACGATGAGCGTGTTTACTATATTCCGATAGATCCCTGTGATGCAACTATTGAAGGTATTCGTCAATCGTTTCAGCTACAGGCAAAACTTTCGTGCATTGGATATCCTGAACTTGCATCAAGGCCGCCAATGCCCCCAGTACCCGACGAATATGCATCAGAAATTACCGGTATTGACATTTACAATGCTCTTTGCGTACATTCAATCGGTAATCCGGAACAGGGATCAGAAAATGATCTCGCTGGCCAGTTTATTGCATCCCATATACTCTCCTTATTGTCAAAGCATAAAAAAGTACTTGTAATTGTTCATTTCAGAAATTTCGTACGAACAATCCATCATCTCAATCAGGAAATATCCTATAACCGGGTCTATCCCAAAACCCCCGACTATGAAATAACTACAAGAGTTATAAATCCGGATCATTTATATTTCGCACTTGGCGAATTGCCTTTTGTTACCGGCAAATTTGAAAAAGAACGATATGATCTGTTTGCAGAAAATTTTGATATTATTAACGTAATAAAAGATCTTTTCAGAGAAACACGTGATGAATACTTTGATAACCAGGATGATATCAGTTCACTATCACCTGTAAGGATTCAGGCTGCGCTCACGTTTCTCAGAAATCTTACCGTTATGTCAAATTTAATGATTCCATCACTAATGGATATCATTGAGAGCGCCAAAGGTGTTGGAGGAAACGCTTATGCAATCCGGATACTTAAAAGCGCAAAGTATTATCCGTTTTTCTCACCTGAAGACCGAAACCAGATGCATGTAGGTATCGATAAAGTATCTATCAGAGAATGGGGAAACGGTCTTGATGCCATCAACCTGTTCAGAGATACAGAGCTCAGCTGGCGAACAATTTCCATAAAACCGGATCCATCACTTGACAAAAAGGTCAAATACCGTTATTCCTGGAATCCTTATGGGATGTGCTCACATGTACCTGAGGATAAGAAGATTGAACATTTTAATTCGCACATCCGTACTAAAGCAATCCGGATACTTACAGAAGATTATGTTAAAAACGAGAAGTTCACATCTTCTGTAAAAGATGGTATTGATATACGAGAGACACTTCGAAACTGGCATACCGGCAACATTTATGTTAAAGAAATTCCACCATCACGTGGAAAAATTGATACCGTGGTAATTATCTTTGATGAAAACCATGATGATCTCTACCCCCATTGCACGACCTGGTACGCAGAGCACCCTGAAGAATCAACATTATCATTTTATGCAACCGACCCATTTGTAAACCTTATCGGTCCGGGTATTGCAGAATGTAACTATGGCGGCCTTGCACTTCTTTTCCCGCCCAAATCAATCCCGAACGTATTTGCGGTATCCGAATTTCTGAAACTTAAAAATTTGGCTGCCCGTCTGACCTATGGCTCAATGCTTTTCAGCAGAGAAAAAAACGTTGCCTATGTTGCTGCAAAAAAACCGGGCATAGAATTAAAGAACCTTGCATCAAAACTCGGGAAACATCTTATCTGGATTCCGCTATCGTCCTTCTCGAATGAGACCTTGCGCAAACTTCGTAAATTCCATATACTTAATGGTAAGGATGTTCGCAGCTGGGCAAGCAGATTTATTGGTGACTGATATATATCAAGCTGCGGAAAACTCATAAACGGAATTACCGTAATGTACCGTAATTGTTTTTATATACTGTTCATACTGTGTCTCTTTATGCAGCAATCGTTGCATGCACAAAAGAGCGATGATACACTATTTTTTAAATCTATCGAACAGAAGCTTCGCCTTGATTACCAGACGTGTACCGGTGATAATTCACCTGTTTCACTTAACAAATTGATACATTGGAAAAATTCGATTAACAGTGTGGTAGCACGCAACGATTATCCCCGGATACTGCAATCTTTTTTCGAAGATTCATCAAACAGCAAATCCCGCGGTCTTCCCTGTGATGTCGCTGCATGGTACCAGAACAAAATGTATGACAAGCACATTAAAGACAGCCTTGCAGACATTGCAGCCAAAGCAGCTATTATGAAAACATCAGATTCGCTGGCGCTTGCGAAAGACCTTTCCACAGCAAAACGTACACCTGTTGATATTATGAACATTCCCTTTGGTGTTTCACACCGAAGTGTACTAACACTTCTTACAAGCAGGGGAATTACTGATATTGTCGATCAGAAATCAATTCTCTATTACACTGATTCGAGCAGCCAGACATTCTTTATCAGAGCATTTTTCTTTAACGATTCAGGTACCTATTACAAATATGAGACAGAAACCCGCACTGTAAGGCCAGACAGCCTTGATATGGTTCTTCGCCCGTTACTGCTAAATATGGAAACACTCTACCGCGAATTAACATCATCAGAATCATCAAAAACCTTTTACATCGGATTCAATGATATCATTCACGGAAAACTTTCTATCAGTAAAACATGGACTATTAAAGGAATTAAAATTTATACCGGATTATCAATGCACAACAATTTGTTTTATGCAAAGTCAATAGTCATTTCGAATATAAAACAATTACACCATTAGTTGCCTACTACTTACGAGATGTTTTGGGGGTATCCGGCTACCATTGCCATACACAATCAGGAACGGGAACACCTGATCTGATAATTTCCACGAATCGGATTCTTCGACAACGATACCTGCAAACCTACCGAAATCATCAGGTATGTTACCGGCAGGTAATTGTAACAATTATCTTAAAAAGTAATGCAGAATTGCCATACCAAGAAAAAACAGCGCAGCCAGATCAATCAGTACCCGAAACAGGATACAATACAGACATACATCATCTCTGCTAATCGTTCTGGATGATCTCTTTGCAATAGTTTCAGTCTGATGTTTTTCCATAGCCGCTAGTCATTTTTGTTGTACTTTATGCTCCATTTAATTATTATACAATTCTGAAACAATTTCTACAAAGAGAATTATGACACATAAATCAATTGCAGTTTTTCGCTGGGGTGATATCATCATAATTCTTATTTTGTTAACAGGATGTGCTCTATCAATACCGCTATTATCTGCAAATACGCCTCAAATTGTTGATATATACAAAGATAACAATCTCGTTGCAACATACCCTCTTGCTTCTGACAACATCATTTCAATTAAGGGAATCAACGATACAATGGTTATTGCCATTAAAAATGCAGGTGTGGAAGTCATTGATGTTCACTGCCCACACAAACTTTGTATGAAAAGCGGTCGCATAACGCAGCAGGGGCAGCAGATAGTGTGTGCTCCTAACCATATTCTCGTTGTCATCAGCGGCAATCCCAACCATGAAGAGGTACCTGATGGGATTGCACGATAGTCATTCAGAAATGAGTGAAACCGTTGAAAAAACGCTCTGGATACTTATCGCGTTATCCCTGAGTGCCATCGAGATGCTGCTTCCCCGTATTCCATTTTTACCCTGGTTGAAACCGGGCCTGGCAAATTGTATCACACTGCTCTGGATAGTCCGTTATGGCACTCTCGATGCAGTCCTGTTTTCATTTCTTCGCACGTGGATAATCAGTTTTTATTTCGGATTTTCCTTTATCAGCTTTATGTTAAGCACAAGCGGAGGAGTTATTGCAACCCTCGTGATGGGTATATGCATACAATTATCACGAAACAAAGCTTTATTTGGTATTATAGGTATTAGTATGATTGGCGCAGCCGCTCATAATTGCACCCAGATATTTGTAATCTATATATTAATGGTCCAAAATTCATTTATCTTCTATCAACTACCCTTTATGTGTGGTGCATCACTGATCTTTGGCCTGCTTATTGGCCTTCTGGCACCTGCAATTTTTCCGATAATTGATATTCGGTATACATTGCCGCCATTCGGAGCCAGATCTCCATCCAGACAATCAATTATTCCGGAAAAAAAGGCTTCATTTGCCGGGCTTGTTTTTTTTGTGCTTTGTATCGGTATTATTTTTGTGAAATCAAGTGTGATACTGGCAATTGCTGCGGTAATAATAAGTATTTGTGTTCAATTGATATGCGGTGTATCGCATCGTACTTTTTTATACCCACTAAAATTTTGGCCATTTTTCCTTTTTATCGCATTTGTCTATCTCTTTTTCTCGTATGGAAAAAAGATACATGGTATTCCATTTATTACCATTGAGGGGCTTACGGAAACGGGAAACCAGTTTTTACGGCTCTGGTTCTGGCTTCAGACATCTCAATTGCTGACACATTTCAAATTCCACACATTTTTCTTCACACTACTGAGCAGAGCATTTCCATCATCAGCGTCAGTTTTCAATGCAGCATTATTTGCTCTTGAGCTCTTCCCGGATGTACTTAACTTTTCACGCAGTAAAGACTCTTTTAAAAATCTCAATTTTTTCAGGCATCCCTTTATATCAATAAAAGAGTACGCTAACAGACATAAAAATCTGATTATAAGTAAATTAACAAATTACCATAACACATGAGTTCCCTGAATGTATCAACGCTCACCACAATGATTCGTCAATTTATTTACGGAAGCGTTTAATACTGTTTTTACGCAGACAGGGATGTAGTGTTAGTGGCAAATAGTTTGCAGAGAGCTAATTTGAAGCATTTTTTACTTCATACCAAATAATTATAATTGCTTTAGTAGGGATTAAAGTATATTGAAAATATGTCGTCATTAATTGGTGTTTCATTAAAATGTCAGTATGCTCTGAGGGCTATGTTTGAGCTTTCGATACGTTTCCCTGCGGAAACTATTTCGACCGTTGCGGATATTGCAGATATTCAAAATATTCCTCCCCGTTTCCTTGAACAGATATTTTCAAAACTTCGCACTGGTGGATTTATTGAGTCACGTCGTGGAAAACAGGGTGGTTATATACTTGCGGTTAAACCATCAAGCATTTCAGTAGGCCAGATTATCCGGTTCATTGAAGGATCTGATGATTCAATTCAGTGTCTGAAGACAACACCGGGTGCTCATTGTCCATCAAATCCAAATGGTTGTGTTTTCAAGGAACTCTGGACACATGCAAAGGACGCAATGTCCCAGATTTTTGATGCTACAACATTTCAGGATCTGGTTGACCGTCAAAAAATCGTAAACTCCCAGTATGATTATTCCATTTAACATTTAAGATCATAATTGACAGGTAGTGATACGTTGTTTTTCCCGGTGACACGATCGCGATTATACTCATCGCGTAAACGTTCCACACTATATTCAGGATGTCACGGATGCATGAGAAACCGGCAGCCGCTGCTTTCAAATCAGGATTGACTCTTATGATTAGAAACCAGCAAAGTACGAATATCTTCCTTTCGACAGCCCCCCCCATCATCCCGACGATCGCATTTTGTACCACAGCGCACACAGAATGATACAGCACCGGCAACATCATGATCTGCAATTGCATATTTATAAAACCGCAGCTGTACCATCATATCACTAACGCTCAGTCAAGAGATTCCTGATAATTAAATAATGTAATCACTAATGATACCTAAATCTTTAAGCTTACTGCATATCGCAGTTGCAGCATCCTGAACAGCAACCTCTGATGATACTATCAAATCGGCATTGTAATCCTGATTTGATTTATTTACAGATGCAACAAACACCGGTACCGGAGTGTTTAGCTGTCTCAGGATTTCGATATCATTGTCATCGTACTCTTCAAGCGCCGTAATAAAAATAAAGCCGGCATCAGTCAGGATTCTTCCGATCTCACCGATTTTGTAAACCTTGTTCTCATCAAAATCATCTGATGACAGTTCTGCATCGATACCAGCCTGAAGTGTGGTAGCACTGAGATAATAGCTGTTAAAACCGGCATTGAAAAGCTTTTTTTCGAGCTCTAGCGCAATGTTTCTGCTGGCACTGCCGGTCACAAGTACAAATCGGGAACCATGATTATTTTTCGCTATTCTGTCTGATCTTGTTACAAGACCGTGTTCCCAGCGCTTTTCACGTGTTTTAACATGCGAATCAAGCCATGAGCTCTGTGTTTCCTCACTGCCGGTAACAATGCCACCACCAGCAATATCGTAATTATCAACAATCACGAACCGTCCGGTTGTTTCTATTTCGTCAATAGTATCAAATGCAATCGGTTTTGTCGTTTCAAAAACGCATTCTGCAACATCATGACGGTCAAGTTGTTGTTTTTTGTCAATCTTTGACAGGGATGTTGCATCGATACTGTTTACAATATCGATAAGCCTCACCGTTGCCCGAGCGGTTGCAATTTTAAGTTTATATTTTTTATCCCTTATTAGCGGTGCTTTACCCATCCAGAACACATTTGCCCTGAAACTACTTGTCACAACCGGTTGTTTCTGCTCAGGCCGGCAGAGAGTCTCTCCCCTTTTTATGTAAATTTCATCTTCCAGGGTAAATCCGGTAGCTTCACCATTATGAGCAGTTGTTTTAACCGGTTCGTTAAATCCTTCTATTGATGCGATACGGGATTTTTTACTTGATGGTCTGAAGACAACAGTATCACCGACACTTACAGAACCGGTTTCAATGGTACCGGCAAAAATTCTTCGGTCATCGTTATGTTCTGTAAATTTATAGATATCCTGTACCGGCATTCTGAAAGGCTTATCATGCGGCTGCTCTTTAACTGCAAGCGCATCAACGTTCTCAAGAACCGTTCTCCCTTTAAACCAGGGCATCTGTTGCGATTTTTGTGCAAGGTTCTCCCCGTTTCTGGCGCTTACAGGAATATAGGTAATAGGTTTTACCTTAAGTTTTTCAAGAAATGAATCGTACTCATTTTTAATCTTTTCAAAATCAGATTCACGATAACCGACAAGATCCATCTTGTTAACAAGAATAATGACTTTTTTAATACCGAGCATTGACAGCAGATACCCGTGCCGTTTTGAGTTTTCTTTGATACCCTCATGTGCATCGATAACAAGCAGCGCAGCTTCAGCCCGTGCAGCACCGCTTACCATATTCTTTAAGAATTCAATATGCCCGGGTGCATCAATGATAATATATTCCCGTTTGTCAGTTTTAAAGAAACAGCGCGCGGTATCAATAGTAATACCCTGCGTCTGCTCATCTTTTAATGCGTCAAGCAGAAATGCATATTCAAAGGGCCGGGCGTTCCGTTCACACTGAGCCCTGACCTGTTCAAGTTTCCCTTCCGGCAATGAACCGGTATCAGCAAGCAGTCTGCCGATCACCGTACTTTTTCCATGATCCACATGGCCGACAACAACAACATTCATCTGTTCACGTTTATTCATTTGTATTTTATCCAGATTTAATAATCTTTATTGATAATTAGTAATTAATAATTAATAATTGACAATTAATCACATGTATCCTTCTTTTCGCAGCGTCTCAAGACCACCGTCCTCTTTATCCTGTGCACGCCCTGAACGTTCAGCGATATTAGTAAACTTACCGGTCCGAAGCTCCTCAATTATCTCCTCAACATTTCTTGCACTTGATTCAACCGGATGGGTACATGGAAAGCATCCCAGTGAACGGTACCGTTTTCCATCACCCTGATTATAATAGAGTGATACTGTGGGGATTTTCTCCCTGGCAATATATTCCCAGATATTCAGTTCCGTCCAGTCAAGCAGCGGATGAATCCTCAGATGAGTGCCTGGTGCAAAATCTGTCTTGAACTGGTTCCACAGTTCCGGCGGCTGATCTGCCACATCCCACTCATTTTCCTTGTCACGTGGAGAAAAGTGTCGTTCCTTCGACCTGCTCCCCTCTTCATCAGCACGCACACCGGCGATTACTCCTGTATACGGTTCAGTATTGGAATCTGTTTCATAGACACCTTTCTCATGATTGAACCGATAGCGTTTCCATGCTCCTGAAAGAGTATTTTTAAGTGCTTCGGTTTTAAGATACCGGCAGCATGTCAACCGATCCACATTTTTATCAGGAAAGGTCTGCTCTTTTTGTAAAGCTTCGGTATTTTCCCCGTACACCATGTTTAAATGCCACTCTTTTGCGAGCCGGTCACGATACCCGATCATCTCAGGAATTTTATAATGAGTATCGATATGTACAAGAGGAAAGGGTACGTGACCAAAAAACGCTTTACGTGCCAGCCACAGCATTACAGTACTGTCTTTACCAATTGACCATAGCATGCACAGATTTTTAAATTCCCTGTATGCTTCGCGTAAAATAAATACACTTTTTGCTTCAAGTTTCTGTAAATGGTCCATTACGCATCCTGCCTTTTGTGAAGTCCACACTCTTTTTGTTCTGCACGTTCCCACCACCAGCGTCCGGCTCTATCATCCTCGCCCGGTTCCACGGCACGTGTACATGGCGCACATCCAATACTTGGATAATTTCTGTCATGCAGTTTGTTATAAGGTACATTATTAGTTCTGATATAATCCCAAACGTCTTCTTTTGTCCAGTCAAATAACGGTGCAAATTTAATCACATTGTTTTGTGTATCTTTTTCAGCCGGATTGGAATTGAACCGTGTTACTGATTGTTCCTGCCGAATCCCGCAAATCCAGGCATCACATGTTGCCAACGCTTTACGCAGCGGAACAAGCTTACTTATCCTGCAGCACTCTTTACGTTTTTCAATACTTTCATACATACTATTCGGACCGTATTTTTCCATAAGTGCTATGATATCTTCCGTTTCCGGTGCATACACTTCGATGGAACAGTTGTATTTACGGATAGTATCGTGAAACGTATCGTATGTTTCCTGAAACTGGCGACACGTATCAAGTGTAAATATTCTTATTGATGGATTTATCTTTATTGCGATATCCGTTATTACCTGATCCTCAGCACCGAAACTTGTTGACAACAGCAATTTATCCTGAGGAATTTCTGCAATTATTGCTTCCATCCTCTGAACTGCCTTTAGTTTTTCCAGTTTTCTGCTGAATGCTTCAACATCTTTACTCATATACCCGCTCCTTCATCAACAAATACCCTGATTTCCTGTAAATTAAGGTACACAATCGAACCTTCATCAATAGTGAGTTTACAAAACCGTGATTTGGAAATCTCCACATCAATCATCTGCATGTCAATATCACCCTGCACCTGTATTTTCATTACGGGTCCGCTGCTGCGATAACTTGTTACATGTGCCTTATACGAAAATGTATCCCCAGGCTCAAGAGAGATGTCAATTTCATGAGGCCGAATCATACCAACAACTTCAGATGCATCATTGTGCGCATAGTGCCAACCGCTATCATGTTTAGCGGTAAAATTGCCACTGTGTAACTTTCCGTCGAACCGGTTTACATCACCGAGGAAATTATACACAAAACTGTTTACAGGATGATCATAGACACTATCGGGTGTTCCGCTTTGAACAATTTTACCATCGTTCATGATAATTACTGTATCAGCAATTTCCATCGCCTCTTCCTGATCATGGGTCACAAATATCGATGTGATATGCAATTCATCATGCAGTTGTCTGATCCATTTACGCAGTTCCCTTCGTACTGTTGCGTCAAGTGCACTGAAAGGTTCATCAAGCAGCAGTACTTTTGGTTCAATAGCAAGTGCGCGTGCAAGAGCAACACGCTGCCGCTGTCCACCGGATAATTGTGATGGATACGCATCAGCCAGCCAGTCCAGCTGCACCAGTTTAAGCAGGTCCTTTACCTTACTTTTAATAATAGCATCATCCGGTCTGTCTTTCTTAGGCTTGACACGAAGACCAAAAGCGGTATTTTCAAAAACAGTCATGTGGTTGAACAGTGCATAATGTTGAAAAACGAAACCGATTCCTCTGTCTTTCGGAGATTTATCTGATACGTCAACATTATTCATAATCACCGAACCACTATCGGGGCGTTCCAGCCCGGCAATTATTCGCAATAATGTAGTCTTTCCACAACCTGATGGACCAAGCAGAGCAACAAGTTTACCATGATCTATAGCATGATTTATAGAATCAAGAGCTATGAAATCACCAAACATTTTTGTAATAGTGTCAATTTTTATCATTGAATGAACCCTTTTTGTTAGTACTATTACTTTTTACCTTTTTATCTTCGATAACTGTCTTAATGACAATTGTGATAATGGCAATACACATAAGCAACGACGCGAGTGAGAATGCAGCGGTAAACCGGTACTCATTGTACAGCATCTCCACCTGTAACGGAACTGTTGTTGTAACTCCGCGAATATGCCCGGATACTACAGATACAGCTCCAAATTCACCCATAGATCGTGCACTGCAAATAATAACTCCGTAAAGAAGTCCCCATTTAATTGATGGTAACGTTACTTTAAATAAAAGATTCCATCCATTGGCTCCAAGACAGACGGCTGCTTCCTCAAACTCTTTTCCGATTGTCTCCATTACTGGTATTAACTCACGAACAACAAATGGCAGCGTGACAAACGTTGTTGCAAGAATAATTCCCGGAACCGCAAAAATGATCTTTATATTATTCGCGCTCAGTATTTCACCAAACCATCCGTTTGCACCAAAAAGCAGGACAAACATCATGCCGGACACAACGGGTGAAACAGAAAAGGGTACATCAATAATTGTCAAAAGGATATTGCGACCGCGAAAAGAATACTTTGTAATAAGCCATGCTGCGCCTATACCAAAAACAGTGTTTAGCCCGGTGGCAATCAAAGTTGTTACTATTGTCAACTTGATCGATTGCAGCGTATCATTTTCAATAATATTACGAAGGTATTCCTGAAACCCCTTTTCAAACGCCATTTGCGCAACAAGCAGAAGAGGGAGTATAAAGATTACTATAACAAAGAAATAGGTCAAACCAATAAAGACAATTAATGAAAACTTATTGTCACCAGTTTCAATAGCGTACTGTTTTTGCATTTTTTTTCCGATAATTAGATGATATTAGTATAATTACTTAGTAACATATTTCTGTCGGTTGATTGCCTGAAAAACATTGATCAGCAACATTATTCCAAATGATATTGTTAGAAATGTCATTGCAATTGCACTTGCAGCCGCATAGTTAAATTGTTCCAGTTTTGTCATAATCAGTAACGGTACAATTTCAGTCTTGAATGGCATATTACCCGATATAAAAACGATTGATCCATACTCACCAAGGCCCCGGGCAAATGACAGGGAAACACCGCTGATAAGGGCCGGCATTATTTGCGGCCATAATATTTTCCTGAAAATAATACCTTTGGATGCTCCCAGACAGCTTGCTGCGTCCTCTATTTCTTTTTGAAAATCAATCAGCACCGGTTGTACACTCCTGATCACAAACGGTATTCCAACAAAACTCAAGGCGATTATAATTCCAAGCGGTGTATATGCTGCTTTAATACCTATGTGTGCAAGCAGTGAACCCACCCAGCCATTTTGAGCATATAACGTCGTGAGTGCAATACCTGCAACCGCAGTCGGCAATGCAAATGGTATATCAATCATACTATCAATTATTTTTTTCCCCGGAAAGGAGTATCGCACTAGTGACCACGCAATAATAAACCCTATGAAACCATTTGCAACCGAGGCTGCCAATGCAGTTAAAACACTCAACCTGATTGATGTCAAAAAACGTTTCGAGCTGATCTGATGAAAATAGTCAGCAAACCCTATATGCGTGCTTTGTGCAACAAGCGCTATAATTGGTAAAATGACCATCAGACTCAAGTATCCGACTGTTATTCCTAATGTCAATCTATATCCTGGCAGGATTCTATGTTCACGCATATACTTTCAGCCTTACCTTATCGTGGTTGTGTTTATAACTGCCTGCAAATAATTCAGACTATTGCTGATATATTTTATCAAATGTTCCACCATCAGCGAAGTGAACCTGATGTGCTTTTTGCCAACCGCCGAATTCATCGTCAATAGAGAATAACTCTACTTTTGTAAATGTGTTTTTGTATTTTCCAGCGACTTCTTTCAGCTGCGGCCGGTAGTAGTTTTGTGCCCCGATTTCCTGGGCTTGCGGAGTATAAAAGAAAGAAACATATTCATGCGCTAACTTTTCAGTACCATGTTTTTTTACAATAGCATCAACAATTGCCACTGGTGGTTCTGCAAGAATACTAATTGACGGAACAACAATCTCTACATAGTCCTTTCCAATTTCATTCAGTGACAAATACGCTTCATTTTCCCATGCAAGAAGAACATCACCAAGCCCTCTCTGAACAAATGTCGTTGTTGCACCTCTCGCACCAGCATCCAGAACCGGAACATTTTTAAAGAGTGCTTTTACAAATTCCAATGCTTTCTGATCAGAACCATATTTCTTTTTTGCATAGCCCCATGCAGCAAGATAATTCCACCGTGCACCACCCGATGTTTTAGGGTTGGGTGTTATTACCGATACTCCGGGCTTTACAAGATCATCCCAGTCTTTTAGCTGTTTGTGGTTTCCTTTTCTGACAAGAAACACGATTGTTGATGTAAACGGAGTACTATTATAGGGGAACTCCAACTGCCACTCCTGATCAATATTTTTTCCACCTTTAGCGATTTCGTCAATGTCGTAAGCAAGTGCAAGTGTTACAATATCCGCTTCAAGACCATCAATTACAGCACGAGCCTGTTTTCCTGAACCGCCATGCGACATTTTTATTGATAGTTTCTCACTATTACTCTTACTATGATGTTCTATAAATGCAGCGTTTATTTTCTGATACAACTCTCTTGTCGGATCATAAGAGACATTCAATAGACCTGTTTCTCCTGAGACAACCGATACGTACAATAAACTCGCGACAACCCAAAGATACACGTTTTTCATTACTAAAGCCTTTCTAAGTGATACTGTAAAACTTTGATAGTGTAAAATCCATTTTTTGATTTTTAGAGTAGTTATGTACTGCGAGATCTGTTTAACAGATTACCCCGTGAATGTAATATTCACAGGGTAGTTTATCCTTAGCATATTCCCGTTTACTGTAGTTCATACCTAAAAGAAACCTTTCGACACACGACAATGTTTACTATGTTTACCTAATTCATAAACTAATATAACAAATGTGATCAACTTAGTCAAGAATTAATATTTTTATTTATTTTTTTTGAAACCTGTAGTGGATGATGTCTCATATAATATTATATTACAACGTATTACATTATTGGATCAATTGAATGTTGACTTTTCTCCCTGTGCTATCTATATTATTGTTTAGTATTTTTATAAAGTTTAAACTTATGCGCAATTTCTAAATTACAGAGTTCTATAGATGTGTCTGACACTAATCACTTTTTCAAGACTTTCATTTTTATAGCTCTGTATCCATCATTTTTTATTGAAACATTTAATCTATAACGAAACAAAGGGGTTTGCACCATGCAATTCAACAATGAGCTCCCACGGCGCAGCGAAGAGGAATATATCAAGGATCAGGGATTAACCATTGATTATGACGCAATCGCACGACGTGGTTTCATGACAAAAGAGGAATTGCTGATATCAAAATGGTATGGTGTCTACCAGCAGCGCCAGATTGATGACTTCATGGCCCGTATTGTCATTCCCGGTGGAAAACTGACAACAAGAGACGCCCGCGCAGTTGCAGATGCATCAAAAAAGTTTTCAGCAGGCACGGTATCCATAACCACCCGTCAGGCATTGCAGCTTCACAAAATGCAACTATCGCTACTTCCGGATTTCTTTAAATTTGTTAACGATAATAATCTTTCAACTTTTCATGGCTGCGGCGATGTTGTCCGGACAATTCCAGCGTGTCCTCTCGCTGAAACCTGTAAACATGCCCGGCTCAATGTTCTCCCCTATGCTGTTAAGGCGCTAAAAGTATTAACCGATATGCGTGATCTTGACAATTTGCCAAGAAAACTCAAAATCAATTTCTCCGGATGTAATGCTTCATGCGGTCAGACCTACATGAATTGCGTTGGTGTCAATGCGATTGAAAGTAATATTAATGGCCATATAGTCAAGGGGTTTAAAGTTGTCATCGGCGGAGGCATGGGATGGAAAGCATTTGTCGGTCAGGAGCTTTTCGGTTTTGTAAAAGAAGATTCAATTACCGATGTTCTCCGCGCTATAGCACTGCTATTCAGGGATCATGGCAACCGATCCAACAGGGCAAAATCACGGCTCAAATTTATTCTGGACAATTTAGGAATTGAAAAGTGCCGTGAACTCGTCTTAAAGTATCTGTCTGACGAGCATAAAAATACAGACGGTATACTTATCCAAACCGTTGAGGATATACATCAGGATTCACTGCCGGCACGGCCATTGACAGAACAGGATCCTGTCGGTACTAACAACAAAGTGTCTGTACGCATACTTATTCCAAAGGGTGAGTTACCAGCGGAATCCCTGATTTCCATTGCTGATCTTGCTGACCGGTATGGAAATACGAATATTTACACCGATAACCGTCAGAATCTGATGATCCATGGAGTTGATCCTTCTGATGTTGCCAACGTGAAAAAAGAGATCACACTTCTTGAATATAAAACTGATGGATACTTTGGACTTGACGATATCGTATGCTGCTGCGGTACGACCTATTGCCCTAAAGCAGTTGCTGAAACCCGTAAACTGTTTGACAAAATACACAAACTTGTTTCTCAGCCGAAATATGCATCGATCAGATATACTGGAACCATAAGCATTACCGGTTGCCCTAACTCCTGCTCTCCATACCGCATTGCAGATATCGGATTCAGAGGAGCGAAGGTTCGTGATGGTGATAGTACCGTTGAAGGATACGAAGTACTTATTGGTGGCGATCAAAGATTGCATGGTGTCAAACTCGGTGATTATTCTACTGATACATGTATTACAGTAACTGAAAAGATTCTTGATGCCTATCTTGCAGAATCAGCTACATTCAGGTTCATTAATGATTTCGTACGCAGTAACGACATCGATTTTTTCAGGAATCTGGTTGCACAGAATTAGTAACATTCTGATGATAATGACTGCAATACGCTATAGCAGCAGTGACAGGAAACAGTACCGATGGTAACCGTAAACAGCGTATAGTACACTGTTTACCGGTTATCCGGAATTATTAATAAGCAGCAGCATTGCTCAGATCATCAATTAGATCCTCAACATCCTCAAGACCGACCGACAGTCGCACGATATCGTCAGTGATACCAAGCGCGTGACGTTCCTCCGGAGGAATTGCAGCGTGTGACATTTTTCGTGGATAGGACAGTATCGATTCAACGCCGCCCAGGCTGACAGCGACACTCCATAATCTGACCTTTTTCATTATGGCGATAGCACGTCCGACACTGTCAAGCTTTACCGATACAACAGCACCGAATCCGCTTGCCTGACTTTTAATATTGTCGTGTCCCGGATGTGTTGGTAAACCGGGATAATACACCTCGCTAACCCAATCTCTTGTTATCAACCATTGTGCCAGTTTCATTGCATTTGCGCATTGAACATCCATACGGGCACTGAGTGTTTTTATACCCCTGATAAGCATCCATGAATCATTTGGACTCAGCACAGATCCGCATGCATTCTGCACAAATTTCACTTCGTTTGCGAGCCGCTTATCAGCAGTCATCACGGCACCGGCAATAAGGTCGCTGTGTCCTCCCAGAAATTTTGTTGCACTATGTATACTTATGTCAACACCGAGATCCAGAACACGCTGAAGATATGGTGTCATAAAGGTATTATCGAGTGCGGTAACAATTCCATGCTGCTTTGCAATTGCAACAACAGCCCGGATATCGGTAACACGCAGTAACGGATTCGACGGGGTCTCCATCAGAATGAGCCGTGTATTTTTCTGAATCGCTTTCAACACATTATCCGGATTGGTCATGTCAACAAATGTATGGGTTACACCAAAAGCTGATATGTATTTTGTCAAATACCGGTAAGAGCCGCCATAAATGTCCTGCGTAGCGACAATATGATCGCCAGCCTTTAGAACTGCAGTTATGGCAGCTGCTATTGCAGCCATTCCTGACGAAAATGCAAATCCATGTTTGCATCCCTCAAGTGACGCCAGCAGTTTTTCTGCTTCGCTTCGGGTAGGATTGGCACTTCGTCCATACTCCCATTGCGGTTCCGTATCAATATCGGCCTGATGATAGGTCGAGGCCGGGTAAATCGGAATACTAAGCGCTCCGGTACTTTTATCCCGTGATGCTGCACTATGTAATATTTCTGTTTTTCTTTTCATTATATCAACCTATTGCCTGTTTAAGATCATTAAGTAAATCATCAATATGTTCGATTCCTATTGACATCCGTAGCAGGTTTTCTGTTACACCGTTCTTTTTCCTTATTGCCTCAGGAATCGCAGCATGTGTTTGTGTAAAGGGGTAGGTTATAAGCGTTTCCACCCCGCCAAGACTTTCTGCAAATGTAATAACCCTGACACCGTTTATTATCTTCTTTACATGCTGCTTATTCTTTACACGAAATGCAATAAGCGCACCGGCGCCGCTTGATTGTCTTGCATGAAGTGCAGCGCCTTCGTGAGATTTCAATCCCGGATAATATACCTCAGTGATTTTGCTGTTTTTACTGAGCCAACCCGCAATCTTTCCGGCATTCTGCTGTGATGCCTTCATTCTTACGGCAAGCGTTTTCAAGCCACGAAGGACAAGCCAACTGTCAAACGGAGACAACACTGCACCTGCAGCATTCTGAATAAAAGCGATCCGCTCTGCAATTTCGTGACTGTTTACAACAACAAAACCGCTTAGTGTATCATTATGCCCACATAAAAATTTTGTACCACTGTGAATAACAATATCCGCACCAAGCGTCAGCGGTCTTTGACATAATGGTGTCATGAATGTATTATCAACAATTGTAATTAAACAATTTTTTTTTGAAAATTGACAAACTTTTTTTATGTCAGTAATGCGTATTAGCGGATTTGTCGGCGATTCAATAAAAACAGCCTTTACTGAATACAACTTTACTGCTGCAGTAAGTGTTGCAGTGTCAGAAAAATCCACCTGTACAAACCGTAATCCCCAGGATTCAAATACATCAAAAAAAAGTCTGTAGGTACCGCCGTAGAGATCCTCTGAAGTTAATATCGTATCACCGGGCTTGAATAGTTGCAACAATGCGTTTATCGCAGCCATTCCTGAAGAAAATGCAAATGCCTTTACCCCACCCTCAAGATCAGCAACTATATCTTCAAGCACTGATCGGGTCGGATTACCACTTCGCGTATAATCGTATCCCGTTGAGGCACCAAGCGACGGATGCGCGAAGGTTGCAGTTTGGTATATTGGTGTACTGATTGCGCCCGTACGCGGATCTGTACCGATTCCGGCTCGTGCAAGGCGGGTTTCAACGTCTAGACTCATATTCAACTCCAAATAGTAATAGCGTTTATAGCAACACTCTTTTAATATAACCATTTTTACAAACTTAGTCAACATTGTTTCTTAAACATAACATTCTTAATACTATATGTTTACATCGAATCAGTCCACTAACAGTCAAAGTAATCACTTTAAGAAAAATTAATTATTCGGGAACAGGCGATTAAAAAAGTTGCAATCATATAAATGTTTTCATATCTTATTAGCGAAAACCATTGCACACACACTTTGGAAATCGATTTTTTATCATTTATCGCATTGTGAATTTTTGTGCTATGGAAAAACTACAGCCGAACAAAACTCTTACTTTCAGCCTGGTAATACTGTTGTTATTTATCCTGCGAGTTGCCGACCTCGCGATAACCTACTTATACACACCGGATCTTAATCACGAATTTAATCCTCTGGTATCATTTTTTGGAGCATCCTGGTCAACATTTCTTCTTTTCCAGTTCCTGCTGTTTTGCATGATATCAACGTTTGTCTACTTTTTCTTCTTTCATGAACGGTTTTCAGTTGATATAAAGGGATTACCATTCTCAGATTTTGTTTATTACTACTTCCATGGTGAGGTGAAACCGTTTCATAAGCGTTTTGCCGTTTTTCCCAAATACTACCGGCGTCATCTTGCTTTCAATGGATTTATATTGATGATATTGTCAATAGCTGTAAGCATCTATGCGATTATCCATAACACAATGCTCGTTCATGGAGTTGAATGGTATATCAGATTGATCCATTTCCACTATAAACAGGTGTTCACCGTTCTTTTATTATCCGGTATCATTGTATCAGCCTATTCGTTTTTCCTTATGGAGTATAACCGCTACAAATGCAGTGATCAGTTATACTGATAAAAACAGCTTTTCATTTCAAAAAAGTATACGCAAAACGATACCCCTTTGGTATACTCTTTAGATGCTAATGACGTATTAAACATTTTTGTGCAACTTATTAAAAACAGGCGCACTATGCACATTAAACACCGTTCGCTATGTTTGTATTGTTCCGTTATCGTGTTCGTTTATTTTGTTTTCGTACAGCATTCATTTGCAGTATCAATCAAATCACTTGATCTGTTATATACAGGTTCAATAATTACCAACAGGAATAATTTCGGCCCCTATCATGAGGCGGGAATCAGCACAACACTATCTGTACGGGAAACGCCACTCATTGCTCAACTCAATGGCCAGCATCGTTCTTATCCGGACACATCGCTTACCGATATGCAGGTGAAACTTGATATATGGCCGATCCTATGGGATCACTCTTATGCAAATATCATGATAGCATATTCGCCTGAAATTTTGTCAGATCCACTGTACCCTGATTACCAGTTTCTTTCTGAATTATATTTTACAAGGCTAATAAACAGCGAGCTCTCCCTTGGTGCAAAAATATCATTTTATCAAGACGCAACGCCGCTTTCTTTAACTGCATCATGGAGCATTATCACGGATGTTAAAACTTTACAGACGCGCATTTTTTGTTTACCGTTCAAGTCTGGTATTGAGGTAAGCGGGAACATTCAGTACAACCGTATGATTATTACCGATAAATTGATTATCGGTGCAGGAGCAGGTGGCGGCACTCAATCATCAGACTATCTTGAAAAAATTCAATATCGACATCTTTTGCTTATCAATGCAAAGCTTTATGGTAAATACCATTTTTCTAAAAATAGTTCAATAATCGTGACACCGGTATACTCCTACGAGGAATATTTACCGGAAAGGTTTACAAGTAAAATTGATGTTCAACTGATTATTACTCTTGGATATCAGAAATAAGCACTAAGGATTCATTCTACCGTTAATCCCGCCAGCGGTACAAACTGCATCCTGTGTGCCATGAGAACAGGACTGGTACATGGAATACACATCACCGCACTTCCTAGGTGAAGGTATCTACTGGGTCGGAAGCCCCACGAAGATTAACCAATTGAATTGCAATCCATACCTTATTGTCTATAACGATGAGGGTATTCTGATTGATCCCGGAAGTGTACTTGACTTTAACGATGTATACGCATCAGTAACATCACTTCTGCCTATTGATAAAATTTCTAATATTATTCTCCAGCATCAGGATCCGGATTTCTGTTCTGCTGTTCCCCTTTTGGAAGCTAACGGTTTTAAGGGAAAAATAATTACATTCTGGCGAACTGCAGTAATTGTTAAATACTATGGAATTCATTCTGAATATTATCTTGTCAACGATCACAATTTTGAGTTCTTTTTTCAATCAGGCAGGAAGCTGCTTTTTTTTCTTACCCCGTATCTACATTTTCCGGGAGCAATAGTAACCTATGACATACAGTCAGAAACACTTTTTTCATCCGATCTTTTCGGGGCATTGACATTTAAAGAATCAGCTTCATTATTTGCAGATGATAACTATATGGAAGCGATGCTTACGTTTCACGAACATTATATGCCAGGAAATGAGATAATCCGCCCGGTTATGGAAGTGCTTTTAAAGCTTGACATTAAAACAATCGCACCTCAACATGGATCCATTATAGCAAACAATCCCCGAAAGTATATTGAAGCACTACGGGATCTTGAATGCGGGACATTTTTACAACCGGTTAGAAAATCACTTCGGGAATCGGGAGGATACATTTCCATTGCCAATATTCTCCTTAAACGCTGTGCATCACTTTTTCCTGTTCAGGATGTACTTGATCTGTTTCATGCAACTGACATAACAATTGATTCCAATACAATGACTATTATTGATTATAATTGTATTCCGGAAAAGCTGATTGATCGTTTCTTCGCAATAATATATGATACGAAAGGCTTTGGCTGGATCAGCACGCTTGAAATTATTGCAAAAAAATTGTCACTGGAGTATGGCCTGCCATTACCACAGATTTATCAGTCCGCAATTGTTAATTTCGAAAAAACATCCGAGGAGCTTTCCAGAAAAAATGAGCTGCTTGAGCAAACCAACAGAACACTCGAGCAGAATCTTGATGAATCCCGTAAACAGCTTGAACGCTGCCCCATAACCGATTTATACAACAGAGCCTTTTTTGATCAGTATCTTATTCAACTTGATAAAGAGAGGGCTCCCGGAGCACTTTTACTGATAAAAGTTGACAACTTGCAATTTATCAGCTATACCTATGGCAATAGTACAGGAAATGAAACACTCAAAAACATCGCATACCTTCTGAGAGAGATCATTGCCGATGTATCCATTCTATTTAAACTTGAAGGAGCACTGTTTGCCTGCTATTGTCCATCATTACCAAAAACACCGGCAGTCGGGCTTGCAGAAAAGTTACGAGTATCAATCAGTAAATCATCGGTTTTTATAGAACCTGTTACTGTAACCATCAGCGTTGCATCTTTTGAGGAGTTGTCAGAAAAACAGTCACTTCAAAACGATTTTGCACAGTGGCTTTTTTCAATTGCAGAGATGCGTCTTTTCAAAGGAGCAGAAAGTGGTTACAATGTTGTCATATCGGAATCATCAATTGATCTGAATGATTATAAACAGGGACTCATTCTTATTGCTGATACTGAACCCCTTCATATTGACACATTAAAAAAGCATTTTGAAAAATCACAGATTGAAGTAGTCTGTTGTAATGATGGAGAACAGGCGTTATCCATTATTGAACACCGGATGCCTAACGTTGTAATCGCAGAATTAATGCTGCCGAAAATTGATGGATTTATGGTCAGGGAAAAAATGCTTACCAATTCACTGAGAAAAAACCAGCTTTTTATACTTACGTCACATGTGAAAACAGAGCAGACAATACGCCAGGCGTTATCGCTTGATATTTTGCATTATTTCAAAAAACCATATTTTCTCATCGAACTGCTCGGACTGATAAAGAATCATTTAAAAACAAGATGGTTTTATGAATTTTACAACTACAGCAGTATTGATAATTCTATCTATTCTTCTGTTTGCAGATATGTGTGTAGTCATGTATATACTTCTGAAGAAATGGCGTATTGCAATTATTCAAAAACGTCGGGATTACATTTATTCTTTACTGAGTGACACTACAATCACACCGGATAAACAAAAAATAGACAATTTATTCTCCGGAAGAATTTACAAAGAGCTTGCTATTGATGCCTTTATAGAACTTTCGCAGACATTACAAATTTCCACTCAGGTATCAGATCTTATTAAAGATGCTTATGAGCAAAACAAGTGCCGTGAAAGAGCGCTCAGAAAACTTTCATCTGTTTTTAAATTACGGAGAATATCAGCTGCAATAGAACTGTCTCATTTATCAAAAAGAAAGAGCCTGGTAGTACTCGAAAAACGATTTGTCACAGAAAAAGACTGGCTTGTAAAATTTTATTTTTCTTACGCATTCACCCATATCCATGATCCGTACACACTGCCGGTTTTAATAGAAAGCATTATCAATGCGCCATCATGGTACAGAGAAAAAGTATCACTCTTAATATGTAAATATACAATAAATAATGAAGTAATTGAGAAACTGTGCGAAAGAACAGAACCGGAAATCAGAGAACTTTTATTTACCATGGCCCACGACATTTCATCAACCTGTCTTGCCGGTTATCTATTATACCAGCTTTCGTCCGAAGACAATACAGTTGCCCGAAAAGCTGCATCTGCGATGAAACACCGATATTACTCACTCCTCTTCAAAGATGCCATACTGAAACATCCGGATCCGTTAATCCGTAAAGAAGCAATCGAGTCGGCTGTATATATCCCTGATGAATCAACGGTATTAAAGCTGATTCCTTTACTTAGTGATATGCAGAATCAATTGACAGTCATACATACCCTCACATCAATTTTGACATCACATGCCGGATTGACTCCTATACTGATGAACGTGTATAAGCGGACACAGAATCCTCTTGAGAAAAATACTCTGAGAATTATACTTGCGTACCGGATTGAATACCTTATATTAAAACTTAGCGGTCCTCAATCGGAAATGGTCAAATCGATTATAGCTGAGATTATTGCAGCCGGACACCTTAGTTCCCTAATCGGTTTTCTCAATCATAATCATGATATTGAACTCGAAAATGTACTACTTGATATTGTAAAAAATGTCCTTGGAAGTAAAAACTCTGCAAATCATGAATTCTCACAATATCTTGACGAAAGGATTCTGCATAAACTTGCACTTACAAAAACAGTGCAGATAAAGCCGGAACGCCCCCATCAATCACATCCCCGACGTACACGTGTCTTAATTTTACTGCTTGCAGTAATATTCTTTACCGGTCCATTACTTTTTGCTGTGATACATCGAAACGAGCTTGCTGCAACCCCCTGGACAATACTCGCAAAGCAATTCATTCTTGATTTCAGTTTTGTATTAATTTATTATTCTTTCACTATCAATGCGCTTTATTTTGTACTGCTGTTTTTCTCTGCAACAGGTTCTATCCGTCAAGCTAATTACGCCAGAATCAAGAAAAACACACTTCTATTTGAACGCAACATGATGCCATCCATTTCAATAATTGCCCCAGCGTACAACGAGTCTGCAACAATAATTGAAAGTGTTAATTCGCTGATAAACCTGTGGTATCCACGCTATGAACTGATAGTCATCAATGATGGCTCATCGGATGAAACTCTTGACAAACTCATTAATTATTTCGAGCTTGTTAAAGTTGATATTCTTTTCAGGGAGCACATCAAGACACAACCTGTTCTTGCAATCTACCGCAACCCGATGTTTCCAAAACTGACTGTCGTGAATAAAGTAAATGGCGGAAAAGCAGATTCACTTAATGCCGGAATCAATATCGCAACAAGTGAATTTGTCTGTGGTATTGATGCTGATTCACTTCTTGAAAAAGACGCCTTAATCAGGATTGCATCATCATCCCTGGATATTAAGGTTGAAACCGCAGCAGTCGGAGGAAATATCTTTCCTGTCAATGGATGCAGCATCAGCAGAGGCTGTATTGAAAAATACGCGATACCATCACATCCCGTTGCTATCTTCCAAATGGTCGAATACTTCCGGGCCTTTATGGCAGGCCGAATCGGCTGGGCATCCCTGAATTGTCTTTTAATAATTTCTGGAGCCTTCGGACTATTCTCACGTAAACGCGTGCTTGAAGTTGGCGGGTACCTTACAAGCAGCGGCCAATACCATTATGATACTGTTGGTGAGGATATGGAACTGGTTGTCCGATTGAGCAGGTATATGAGAGAGAACAGATTGCCCTTTAAAATTAACTATGCCTACAATGCAAATTGCTGGACAGAAGTACCTGAGGACGTACATATCCTGCTTAAACAGCGTGACAGATGGCATAGAGGACTTATCGAAATACTTTCCTTTCATGCAAAGCTTTTTTTTAATCCGGCATATGGTAAACTTGGCATGTTGTCAATACCATATTTTGTTCTTTTTGAAATGATCGGCCCATGGATTGAATTTCAGGGATATATTATGGTCGTACTCGCACTATCACTAGGATTACTTAACACTCCCGTACTCATTCTTCTTTTTATCGCGACAATAATGACCGGAACATTTATTTCAACGGCATCGCTTATTATTGCAGGACAGGAAATGCGGCATTTCACATTCAGGGAAGTTCTTAAACTGATAGGATTCTCGATATTTGAGAATTTCGGTATTCGCCAATTCGTAAGTCTCCAGCGTTGTCTCAGCTATATAAATATTATCCGTTCCAAATCCGGCTGGGGTAAAATGACCCGTAAAGGATTTACAAATTCAAAACAGCTGCACGTATGAAAGAAACTCTTCATAACGATTCGGATGCGAACTATATATATTATGGCTATATTTACTGAAATGAACATCACAGCATTAAAAACGCACTAATCACTTGATATGCATGTAATTTGGATATACAGCTGAAAGGATCAACTATGAAATGTATTCACAGACTTGTACTGATATCAACACTTTGCGTTAGTATGGTACATGCGTCAGACTCCAATGCACCGACATCGTTTTCATCTCAACAATATCAGGAACTTTCGTCCACATTCACAAACACATCCAATTACAACTCTTTCAATTTTGGTGGTAATCCTTTAGGTCGCCTTGTTGTGGATACGAATCTGGTATCAATGAATGCTGCATATCGCATGTATAATCAGGAGCAGGACAGTCTGAAGAATAAATACAACGGCTTTATTATCCCGTCCCTAACTGTTCGCCCGACAAAGACACTCCTGTTTAATCTGAACTATACACTAAATTCAGCAACGATCGATCCGTTATCGTTACCGTTGCACAAATTTGGTTTTACCATGCTCGGCCAGACAAACAACGCCGTATTTCAGGCAGGTATTACGGGAAATGGCATTATTGGCACGCAGACAGAGAAAAATGAGAGTGATTCGAGAACAATTATTGGTTTCAACAACACTGGAATAAGTATCGGAAGCACAATTGTCCCGGAAGTAACGCTTGGCCTGTTCGCACATGCATCATTTCTTGTTGACACGCTTCACATTGCAGACAATCCGTCAGAGCTTCAGGAACGTTTTGCATCCGTAACGTTACCGCAAATCGATCTTACCGCGGACATTATCATTCCAACCATTAAAAACAAAATTCTTCTAGGGTATACATTTGCAAAATCGCATTTTGTCTATACCATAAAGTCAGATAACCCGGCATTGGTACAGGATTTTCTCAACACCACCGGCAATAACGATATTCCGCACCAATGGGATGCAGATCCGATTGTAACTGACAGTATGGCAATAGCGTTTCAGGATCAGGTCTCAATTGATATCGCAAAAACAACGCTGAAACCATCATTGACAACAGGATACCTGCAGTCATCATCAAAGCGTATGAAACCAGGAAGCAGTAATCATCCGTTGACCTATGATGGAACCAAAACGGGATATGACTGGAAAACCAACTCTTTTAAAATCGGTGTCGGTACTGCATTTTCTATTCTTGATATGTCAAACACATGGATCGAATTTTCCTATTCAACACTTAAGCTGCAGCTTTCAGGTGATAAATATGCCGAGTCACTTGATGACACCCGCAAAACCGGTTTAAAACGATTTGGTTTTGGTACGGAATTTGATTTCGCAAGTATTCCGTCATTTAATATTAATCAATCGACTGATCTGCGCCTGAGCATCGGATATTTCATGAATGACTACAATCCACTTTTGTCAACATACCGGGATGAGCTGTTCTCACATATTAATCCGAACACTGTCAATACACAGTTGACACGTTATAAACCCTGGGAACAGTTTGACAGAACTGTTACACTCTCAGGTATCCATACCGGTTTGCATACATCATTTAAAGAAGAATCGATTACAGCGGATCTTTATTTTGTATTCGCAAAAGAGAAATTTGATGATGCATCCAAACAATCAGGTACTGTGAAAGAATTAGGAATTGATATAACATTCAATATCAAATCACAAGCAAAGTAAGTACTACAATTTGACATACCATGATCCGGAACTGATTCCTGTTGGAGCATCTCCGGACATGGTTTACAATTCACCCTTCTGCCATTACATTATTCTGTCAAGCACTGCCACCGATTCAAGGTGATCCGTATGGGGAAACATATCAACGCCGGTCAGCGAACTGAGCCGATATCTGGCGGACAGAGATTCCATATCTCTTTTCAGCGATTGCGGATTGCATGATACATAAACAATTCGTTTACATGATGCGTCAAGAAGAAGTTCGCAACCTTTTTTCTCAAGACCCTTTCGCGGCGGATCGACAATTACATGATCATATCCGGTATCAATAAAGTCCGGAAGCATCGATGTAACATCACCGGCAAAAAATTTTGCATTCGCGATGCCATTAAGTGATGCAGCAGTTTTTGCAGCAGCAATTGATACCCTGTTTTCCTCAATACCGGCAATTTCCTTTACCTTTGATGCAAGCCAGAGTGTAATGCTTCCGACGCCGCAATACAAATCAAGGACTTTTGCCCCTGATGGAACCGCATCTTTTACCTCATTGTAAAGATTCGGTGTCTGATACGGATTTACCTGAAAGAATGTCGACATTTCAAGTTTGAATTTTATATCTCCAAGCAGTTCCTTTATATACGGTCTCCCCCACCATACATTCTCAATTTCACCAAGGACTACATTGGTATCCCGTTTGTTGACATTTTGAACAATACCAACAATTTTTGATACATCACCGGTGCGTTTTTCGATCATATCAAGAAGAAGCCGCGACAGGCTTCTACTACCTTCGACCCGGTCACCGTTTGTCACCAGTCCAATAAGTATTTCCCCGGTTCCTGATGCTTTACGAAGCAATACATGGCGCAAATATCCGTTTTTTGTTTTTTCATTATATGCCGGAAGCCCTGTTTTTATTGCCCAATCACGTATCACATGTGCAATCCGTGTAAGCTCTTTATCCTGAATCAGGCATTCCGTCTGATTGATTACAGCATGAGAATCTGCCGCATAGCAGCCGAGAACTGTCCGCCGCGTTTTCCCTGCATTTACCGACGCAAATGGTAACTGTACCTTGTGACGGTAATAAAACGGTTGCGGGCTCCTGATCACCCGCACGGTGTCAAGCTTGTAGTCGCTAAACATATCAACAAGTGCATTTTTCTTCTCTTCAATTTGCACATTATAGTCTTTATCAAGCATCGTACATCCCCCGCACTCGGAAAAATGCACACATTTTTTAATCATTGGTAAACCTTAACCGTATCTGGTATATTGACTATGATATAGACAACGATTTTCCCGCAAGAAATCCGCTTGCAAAAGCCCACTGAAGATTATACCCGCCGCAAAGTCCATCGACATCAATAATCTCACCGCAAAAATAAAGTCCTTTTACCTTGTTACTTTCCATTGTTTTGCAATTGATCTCGTTACATTGTACACCGCCGGTAGTGACCATTGCGAATTCAGGTTTTTCTATTCCTGTTACCGTAAGCGGAATTCCATTATCAAGGATATCAAGAAATTTCAATTTTTGCCCTTTTGTAACATCAGCGCACCGGATTTCCTGATCAACCGAACACATAATAAAAAACTGTTTTACAAGCCGTGATGGCAACAGTTCGCAAAGGACGCTTCTTAAGCGTTTGCTGCCCTCTTTCTGTTGTGCCCTGATAAACAGATTATCAATTTCCTCCCTGCGCATAGTCGCCAATGGCCGAATGCGTATGGAAACTACAGAATGTTCATCAAGGAGGCGCGAAACACATCTTGATATGTCAAGTACTGCCGGTCCGCTTACCCCGCGATGCGTAAAGAGTACTGCACCGGATTGGGGGAACAGCCGCTGCCCCTGATCGATATACACTGAAGCATCATTAATTGACAAACCGCTGCATTCTGCGGTCCAGGACTGACTTGTAACAAGGCCACAGAGTCCCGGCAGCGGTTTTTTAACAGTATGCAAAAGTGACGCTGCAAGCGAAAAACCGGTTCCATCGGAGCCGAGCTGCGGATATGTTTTCCCTCCACAGGAGAGTACCAGTTTCTTACTTTTAATCACGGTTCCGGACTGACATGTAATGATAAAACAGGTTCCATCATGCACTACCGATTGTGCAAAGCATCCGGTGTAGAGCGTAACACCGGAGCTCTTAACTTTATTAAGAAATGTATTAAGAACATCAATTGACTTATCAGATTCAGGATACACCTGATTATTCGTATCAACTCTGCAGCGCAAACCATTCTGTTCAAAAAAACGTATCAACGCCTGTGGTGGCAATGCCTTTAATGCAGGTTTTACAAAAGTAGCATTGCCGAAATAACTGTTCAGAAGTTTTGGTATTGGAATATCTCTTGTTATATTGCAGTGCCCGCCACCTGTTGCAAGCAGTTTCCGCCCGGGATTATCCATTCGTTCCAGAAGTACCACATTCATACCGGCATCTGCAGCTGTTACCGCAGCTATCAACCCTGACGGGCCCGCACCGCACACTACCACATCGGCTGTCTTTTCGTCAATCATGCTATCCACTTTTTCCTGTTGCAAGAATGGAATACACTGTATCGGGAACATGAACTCCGGGTCTGTAAAAACCGATCTCATGACCGGCTTTGTTTTCACCATGAAAATCCGATCCCCCTGATCTCTTTAGATTGAGTGAATCTGCCATTTTGGAAAGCATCCCGATCTGGGTATCTGTATTATGAGGTGTATATACCTCAAGTGCATCAAGCCCGGAGGCTGTAAGTTCTTTGACAAAACTAAAAAGAGCGTTCTCATCCATATGTAAAAGTCCCGGATGCGCAAGAACAACTTTCGCACCGGTTCGTTTAAGAAGTGCAACCATTTCATAAGGGTCCATTTTCAATCTGTCAACAAATGCACGAGCCCCTTTTACAAGATACTTTTTGAATGCATCATCGATAGAATCTGCTGCACCTTTGTCAACAAGCACACGTGCGATATGTATACGCCCGGCTGTCTCCCCTTTTGAATAAACACTGACATCATCAGCGGTTATCGGAATACCAAGCTCATATAATTTCCTGATAATAGTATCGTTTCTGATAAGACGGCTATTGCGGAACTTCTCCAGAGCCGTGGTAAGTTCCTCATTATTGAGCGGGATATTGATACCGAGGATGTGACACTCTCCCCCATCACTGAATGCGGACAGTTCAATTCCTGCAATAGTCCTGATATTTTTCCCTTCCGCATAGTTGAGAAACTTCCGGACACCGCTAATCGTATCATGATCACAAAGTGCAATCGTATCAATGTCATTTTGAATTGCACTATCAACAAGTTCTTCTGGTGTAAAGGTACCATCCGACTCTGATGAATGTAGATGTAGATCTATAGGCATAGTACTATTTCTTCAGGTTGATAAAAACTGTCACTAAAATGTGTGGTTCTTAATTATATACCAAAATCACCGGCAAAACTGTCACTTAATCTGAAAGGTATATAACATATTGAATTAACGCAGATTTATACTATACTACCGTGCAATTCGCCGGAGAATATCCTGCTGTATTCAATCTGAATACACTTTTTAAAAAAGGTAATTGCAATCATGACCAAGGCATAGTATTATTTAAACAGATACCTGCAACAGTTATGAGTAACAATTGTGCAACGGGAGATAGTGGGTGACAGCACTATCCCCCTTTTTTATTTTTTTACAAAATCTGTAAGCATCCTCACGGCTGCAGAATCTGTATCAAGATTTTTATACAGCACAATTTTATCCGCGTAATTATTTGTAAATCGCACATTCTTTTTCTTCGAATCAGAGATATCAAAAAATGAAAAGTATTTCGGTTCCTCAACTTCCTGCTGACTGCTGTAAGCATACATTGTAAGATCCTGAGATTCATTTTTACGAATTCTTATAATATAAACCGGCGAAAGCAGACTGTTTAAATATACTGCATTGTCCATTGTCTGCATATTATTACTGCGTGAAAACTCATTCAGAATCTGCTGCTTGATCTTATGCAAAAAATTAACCGACCACGCGACACCATCAAAGGAATAGGTTATTGTATCGTGGCTATGCTCCACTTTTATATCATATGATGGATAGGAGTATGCTACAAAAAACATGTTGAACCCATCGCTGTTTTTTTCAATTGTCAATGTGACCGGTGCTCGCAATCCAGGCGCGTTTTTCATTTCTCCGGCAAAAGAATTTACGATATTCGTAATTAAAGGCTCACACCGGGGATCAATTCCTTTTAGCGTCAGTACTACAGAATCGTTAGATCGTGTTGATAAAAGCGGATGTGATTTAAGGAACGCATTTTCACGGGCTTTATCGTTTTTCAACCGTACCAGCAATATAGCCGCGCTGTCAATTTTACTATCGCTTTTTTTGAACTTCCTGCGGGCATATGTGGAGATATAGGTCTCAAGACGCTCTATATCCCTGGATTCCATTGCAAGTTTATAGGCATTATGCATTGAATCAACAGCAGTCATTTTGACCGGTTTTCCTTTAACAAGTTTTTTATGTGCATCAGGAATATCCTGCATTACTGCTGCAGTAACCGTAGTGTCACCAAGCATCTCTTTTGCTTTTCTGCACCATTCCTTGTCAACTTTGTAGTAATCACAATCATCCGCAAAGTATCTCAGTTGCCGGGTATCTTTGGAATCGATTGCCCTGTTAAAATTAAACTTGTTTTTCAACGAAAAATTCACTTTTTCCTGATCATATATTTTATCAAAACCTTCGCGGATATCTGCAATATGCTGAAGAGGTTTACGGAATGCGTGTAATACAATGGGCCGTTTGTGTCCACTTGCTTCAACTATCACATTTATCGCATTTTCAGCCTTTTTTAACGTATCCAGTACTTCCTGACGTTTATGCTGTACAAGTTCGTCTGGATTTGACGTTATAGGAAACAGCAGCGTACTGACCTGATCAAGAGGACTTTGAAGGCTCCAGAGTAATTTACAGTCAGAAACGATTGTTTCAAGCGAATCACGAGTTATCCTTTTTGACACTTTTCTTTTGTCAGTATGCAGGACATAGTTATCCCACATTTTAACAACTTCAGAAAAAAACATGTCTGCGCCGGGATAGTTCTCATTATTATAATAAAGCCATGCTGAATCGAGTATGCCATTGACTTTAGTGATAACGCTGTCACTTTGAGAACGTTCCTGCCTGATCCGCTTCATAAAAAAAACTGAAGAGCCGTGAATACCCTGCACCGACACATTCGATACCACTGAGATGTGCGGAGAAACTGCACCAAAAAGAGATTGTGAACACAAACCCATGTACAGTGACATAAGCAGGAATAACAGTTTAGAATTCATGACACACCTTTCATCGGTATAAACTGCATCCAGAAAACAAACACTCATACCAACCAGTCCTTTTTGGAAAAGGACTGGTCAATAATTCAGATATTTCAATCAGGAAAAATCAATATTAACATTACCGTAGTATTGTCATTGATCACTATCAGTACGATTTAGCCCATATTACACGGCGTTCTGATGGTTCCCCGGTAATGATACATTTTCCGTTTTCCGGTTTTGAATCAAGCGGTATGCATCTGATTGTGACATTAAGATCATTCTTTACAATTTTCTCTACTTCTGACGACCCGTTCCAATGACTTACTGCAAATCCACCGTGAATTTCGGGTTTATCCTTATTCTGTGGTGTAAAGAAAGCATAAAAATCATCCTTGTTATCGATGATTTTCATGTTGTCATCACGGAATTTTTTAGCATTTTCAAACAACAACCGCTGAATATCATCAAGTACGGTTTCAATTGTCGCAACAAATTCAGTCCGTGACTGACCATAGCGTTCTTTTCGGCTTTTATCACGGCGACCTACAAATACTGAGTTATTTGCAATATCACGAGGGCCGATTTCAAGATAAATTGGAATACCTTTTTTAATCCATGACCAGACTTTATCGCCGCCGCGTCCTTCGCGCGTGTCCACTTCGACAACAAGTTTTCTGTCATGATAAAATACCTTACGTAATTCAGCAGCGAGGTTATTACAATACTCAATCACATCCGCACCGCTTGCGTTATCATGAATAATCGGAAGTATTACAATATGTGATGGTGCAAGACGCGGCGGTACAATAATTCCATCATCATCACCGTGCGTCATGATAAGCCCGCCGATAAGCCGTGTTGAAACACCCCATGATGTCGTCCAGGCGTACTCCTCTTTTCCGTTCGAGTCAAGGTATTTGATATCTGATGCTTTTGAAAAATTCTGACCAAGAAAATGTGATGTTCCGGCTTGAAGCGCTTTATGATCCTGCATCATGGCCTCAATGCAATAGGTTGAAACTGCACCGGGGAAACGTTCTCCGGCAGTTTTTTCACCCATAATCACCGGCATTGCCATGTATTCTTCTGCAAATTTTGCATACACATGAAGCATTTTCATGGTTTCGTCAACAGCTTCTTCGCTTGACGCATGTGCAGTATGTCCTTCCTGCCAGAGAAACTCGGCAGTACGAAGAAACAAACGTGTACGCATTTCCCATCTGACAACATTCGCCCATTGATTTATAAGGAGCGGAAGATCGCGGTAGGACTGTACCCATTTTGCAAACATGGCACCGATAATAGTCTCTGATGTCGGACGGACAATAAGCGGCTCTTCAAGTTCCCCCGCTGGTATAAGCTTGCCATCCGGACCCGCTTCGAGTCTGTGATGTGTTACAACTGCACACTCTTTTGCAAATCCCTCTACATGCTCCGCTTCCTTCTCAAGAAAACTTTTCGGAATAAACAGGGGGAAATATGCATTTTTATGTCCGGTTTCTTTAAACATTTCATCAAGAGCACGCTGGATATTTTCCCAGAGCATGTATCCCCAGGGTTTGATAACCATACAACCACGTACCGGCGAGTTTTCGGCAAGATCAGCAGCTTTGATAACCTGCTGATACCACTCCGGATAATCCTCAAGCCTTGTCGGGGTGATTGCTGTTTTTACAGCACTTTTATTTTGAGCTGCCATTTTTTTTCACTACCTTTCGTTATCTCGACTACGCTCGATAACCTTATTACTACCGCTTTTGATAACCTTATTACTACCGCTTTTGATAACCTTATTACTACCGCTTTTGATAACCTTATTACTATCGCCTTTAATAACCTTATTACTACACTCCATAAAGTTATTTCAACCACGCACGATCGATACAACTACCATCATGTCAACTACTGGATTAATGATGAAACAGACGTAGTTTACTATACGCCATTGCCATTCCATATTCATTACATGCATCAATGACGACATCATCGCGTACCGAACCACCTGGCTGAACAATAAATTTAACGCCACTCTGTTGTGCTCTGTCGATATTGTCGCGGAACGGGAAAAATGCATCAGATCCAAGCGATACATTTGTCATTTGATTCAACCATTCCCTTTTTTCATCAGCAGAAAGTCTGTCTGGAGCTGTTAAAAAATTCTCCTGCCATGAAAAGAGCTCTGCCGGGCTCAGATATTCTTCAAGAAACTGATCGATCGCGTTATCACGGTCCGGACGTCCGATTTTGTCTCTGAACTTAAGATTCAGAACGGCCTCATGCTGACGTAAAAACCATTTGTCAGCTTTTGCTGCTGCAAGACGTGTGCAATGAACACGAGACTGTTGTCCTGCGCCAACGCCGATCACCTGACCATCATGAACAAAGCACACTGAATTTGATTGCGTATACTTCAGAGTGATCTGCGCAATAATCAGATCGCGGATAGCATCATCAGTAATATTTTTATTTTCTGTAACAATATTCTGAAGTGTCTCTTTACCAATAACGATGTTGTTACGTTTCTGTTCAAAGGTAATACCGAAAACTTCTCTTGTTTCCATTTCGGGAGCTGTGAAATCCGGATCGATTTCAACGACACCATAACCGCCCTTTTTCTTCTCTTTTAGTATTTCAAGAGCTCCCGGTTCAAATCCCGGTGCAATAACGCCATCAGAAACTTCACGTTTAAGAAGCTTTGCAGTTGCAACATCACATGGCTCACTGAGTGCTGCCCAGTCACCAAAGCTTGACATACGATCCGCACCACGGGCACGTGCGTATGCGGTTGCAAGCGGTGTGAGTTCGCAATCATTGACAAAATAAACATCCTTGAGTACATTTGACAATGGTACTCCCACTGCCGCACCTGCAGGACTTACGTGTTTAAATGATGCCGCTGCGGGAAGTGATGTAGCCTTTTTCAGCTCATGCACAAGCTGCCAGGAGTTTAATGCATCAAGAAGATTGATGTACCCCGGACTTCCATTGAGCACTTTTAAAGGGAGAGCGCCTGCATTGGTATAAATTCTGGCAGGTGCCTGTTGAGGATTACAGCCGTAGCGCAGTTTAATTTCATTACTCACAATTACTCCTGTACCTGAAGCATTTACATCATGCACCTCCCGACAGGCTGCCGATCTGATTTATTCAATCGTGTCAAGTGCAGACTATCAGGAGTACATTTCTGCCAAAGCTTACTATTATGAAAATTCTTTTAGTGTTTCAAAATCAAGCGTTGCAAAATAATCTTTTTCTGTTTCAGCCCTGCGTATCTCGACGACATCACCGGACTCACGCAACAGATATTCTGCTGAACGCAATTTCCCATTATAATTAAATCCCATTGCGTGTCCATGCGCACCGGCATCGTGAATCACGAAAATGTCACCAATGGCAACTTTTGGCAGATTCCGGTTAATCGCAAACTTATCATTGTTTTCACAAAGCGACCCGACCACATCACACACCTGATCATGCGGTTCGTTCTCTTTACCAACTACCGTAATATGATGATACGCGCCATAAAGGGCCGGTCTCATAAGATTTGCCATACAGGCATCAAGGCCAATATAACTCTTATAGGTTTTCTTCCCGTGAATGACCTTACTTACAAGAAATCCGTAAGGACCGGTGACCATACGGCCGCATTCAAGAAATATCTTTAACGGATGCAGTGATGCAGGCACGACAATCTTTTCGTATGCAGCTTTTACATTTTGCGCAACAAACTCGATATCAACCGGCTGCTGCTCTGGTCTGTAAGGAATACCGAATCCGCCGCCAAGATTGACAAATTCAAGTGAAATGTCAAATTTATTCTTTATTTCAACTGCAAGTTCAAACAGCATGGTTGCCGTGTCAACAAAGTACTGCGAATGAAGCTCATTGGAGGCTATCATTGTGTGAAGTCCAAAACGTTTTACACCCTTACTTTTAAGAATACGGTATCCCTCAAGGAGCTGCTCTTTGGTGAATCCGTACTTTGCCTCTTCCGGATTTCCAATAATTGCATTGCCGGCACGCAGCGGTCCCGGGTTGTAACGCATGCAGATCAGCTCTGGAAGTCCTGCTGTTTTCTCAAGGAAATCGATATGGGTGATATCATCAAGGTTGATCACAGCCCCCAGCTCTTTTGCCTTTTTAAACTCATTTGCAGGGGTGTTATTTGATGTAAACATGATATTCTCACCGGTAATACCACACTTTTCAGCAAGCATCAGCTCCGGCAAAGAACTGCAGTCTGCTCCAATGCCCTTTGCTTTCAACAGTTTCATCAGAAATGGATTTGGTGCGGCTTTTACTGCAAAATACTCTTTAAAACCTTGATTCCAGGAAAATGCCCGGATTAAACGATCTATGTTGTTTTTAATACCCTTTTCATCATAGAGATGAAACGGTGTCGGGTATTTTGAGACAATATTTATCAACTGTTCATTTGAAAATGGAAGAGTTTTTGATAACATGCTTTCAATAGCTCCTTAGTGGCAAACTTGGTCAAAGAGTAGAAAAATACGTTTTTCACGTTACCATGTCACGAAATAATATGTAATTGCTTAATTTGAACTATTAAGTGCTCTGGGGGATAATTGTAATGTGGTATGACAGGTGAATTGAAATTTTTATATAAATCAACATATATCCGAAGCATAGCAACCGTTTTGTTTTATTTAAAGTTCAATTTTAATTTTTTTTTCCGGATATCCGCAATAGAATATAACGCATTGATCTTTTCCTGAATTATTTTACATTAGGATATAGTATAGCATTTTTTAAGTTATTGACATATATCGAATAAGGACGTATTATTGATAAATAATTGCAACATGACAACACCACATAGTTCTCTGACCTTTAACAGTATTTAATCACACACACGTCAGGTTAAATCGTTACAATTATGAACAGTTTCTTTATTCCATCAGATATCAGCGTATCAATATTGCTATTTATTATCGTAATAGTAGCGTTTTCACTTTTTTTTCTTAACCTTAAGAGAAAATCTCCAATCAGAGATATCAGGTCGTTTTTCTTAAAAAATATTCTGCCGGTAATTTTTTCCCTTGTGACCATTGTATTTGCAGGCGGATTGTACCTTACACAAATTCTGGGCAGGAATGCAGAAAAACACTTATTAAATGATACGGAGCACTCATTGAATATCCTGAAAGCCGCATTTGAGAGCAATCTGGAGAAAATTGATGCAGCTGCCGCATCACTGGCCTCGTCAGCATCAATACTGCAACTCTTTCAAAACAACAACACATCCGTGCTTAATCAGGCAAATCGCAGACTTGATTTACATACGGCATCGTTTGACGCTGCAGTTGTATACATTCTTGACACATCAGGAAATGTCATTGCTTCATCAAACAGAAACACCGCGCAGAGTTTTGTTGGAATGAACTACGCTTTTCGTCCCTATTTTCAGGCAGCAATCAAGGGCAATAAGGGATCGTATTTTGCACAGGGTGTTACATCCGGAAGTAGCGGGTATTACAGCAGTGCTCCAATTATAGATACTGCCGGTAAAATCATCGGTGTTGCTGTAATCAAGGACGAAATGAAACGACTTGATTCAATTTTCAATTTTACCAGTTCGACCTTTCTTGTTGATAAATATGGAATTGTTTTTCTGTCAAAAAACAAAAACTATCTGTTTAAATCAATTTTGCCCCTCACTGACAGTACTGCAAAGGTACTGCTTGAAAGCAGGCAGTTTGGAGCAGAACCTGTAAAACAACTGACAAAACTCGACGATTTAACAGGTAAGTATCCGATTGACAGTCTGAATGCATACATAATCAGGATCCCGCTGAAAATTCCTGACTGGTACCTGACATCAATTTCTCCCAAATCGCCGGTAATCCGGAATAAATTATTCGGGATAGCATGTACCTTCGCAATTATTCTGATCATTCTTACTCTGGCAAGCCTTATTGTACTTTACAGATTAAATGAATGGGCTGACAATATCTATTTGTCCGAAAAAAGATTTCAGACGCTTTTTGAACATGCCCCGGATGCGATTGTGATATGTGATACAACAACAGGAAAAATTGTCGCATCAAACTATAAGGCTCGTAAATGGATGCAGGAGTGTACTAATAAAACACCTGCGAATCTAAGTGACTTTGTAAAACAGCTCGAGACTGATTCCTCGGGCATACAGAAAGATGATTCTAACAATGGTGATGTTATATACACTTTGCAGACAGAAACAGAACTGCATCATTTGTCAGTTTCAAAAAAACAGATAAATTTTCAGAGTATGTCATGTGACCTGATATTCCTTCGTGATATATCAAACCTGATCAGAATTCGCAATGAACTTGCCGCAAGTGAACAAAAGTATCGTGAGCTTACCGAATTTCTTCCGGAAGCTGTATTTGAAACAAACGAAAACGGGACCATTATATTTACCAACAAACGTGGTTTTGAAATGTTTGGTTATTCTGAAAATACACCTCTCAATGAATTTTCAATATTTAATCTTATGGCATCCGAAGATCGTGAAAAGGTACGTAACGCCCTTGAACGTTTTCCATCCACTGCCAGTACAACCGAATATAGCGGACTTCACTCATCCGGAAGAAAATTTCCAGTTCAAATTCATAGTTCACCAATGATGCGTAACGGGAAGTTCAGTGGTTTATGTGGTATAGCAATCGATCTTACAGAAAGAATCAAATTTGAAGAAGAGCTTTACAAAAAAGATAAACTTGAAGCACTCGGAATACTTGCTGGTGGAATAGCACATGATTTCAATAACCTTCTTACCGCAATCTGGGCAGGAGTTTCATTGATACGCTTAAAATACAACAATGCAGATGATGTATCCACATTTAACGATGTTGAAAATGCACTTAAACGTGGAAAAGAATTAACCAGTCAACTACTCACCTATTCAAAGGGAGGTGAGCCTGTCAAGGAAGCACAAACACTGGTCTCTATTGTCAGGGATGCTGCATCACTTGCACTTGCCGGTTCACACTGTAAGCACACAATAACAGATCAGGACAGCAGTGCTGTCGAAATTGACAGATCGCAAATAAGTCAGGTTATTCAAAATGTCGTTCTTAATGCAAAAGAATCGATGTCTGATGGTGGTGTCATCAACATTCTTCTGAGAAACACTGATATCAGCAGTTCTGCAACACTTGATAATGGTAGATATGTCGAAATAATTATATCAGATACCGGATGTGGAATTGACAAGAATACGCTTTCACAAATTTTTGATCCGTTTTTTTCCACAAAACCATCACGATCCGGCCTTGGACTCACGACATCATTTTCAATTCTAAAACGCCATCGCGGGTATATTTTTGCAGAATCTGATGAAGGCAAGGGTACACAAATTCACATTTTCCTGCCGGCGTTTAAACAGCTACAGGAAAAAAAGGTGTCTACAAGCCAAAAGACATCCATCAGGAATAGTATCCTGATCATGGACGATGAAATTGTTATTCGAAGTGTTGCAGAGAAACTACTGACGCATATGGGATACAGGGTTACCGCTGTGGAAAATGGAGAACAGGCAATCACTGAATATACCAAAGCATTGGAAAGCGGTAATAAGTATGATCTGGTGATTCTGGATCTTACAATCCCTGCCGGAATGGGAGGAAAAGATACGATGAAAAAACTGCTTGAAATTGACCCTGATATTGTTGCAATAGTTTCAAGCGGCTATTCCAATGATCCGATCATGGCTAAATTCAGTGAATACGGGTTTAAAGGTGTTATCACAAAACCATATAGTATCGGCGAGTTTCACAATGTGATCCAGAGTGTTTTAAACCGGTGATAAACGGGACGCTACGTTGACATATTGCCAGAAAATTCCGTTACCCGTTTTGGGTGCATAGTCCGCTCCGCCGGTCTTTTATCAGACTTGTTATAACAAATCCGCGGAACAATATGTCAGTGCAGCCTTTTTTCTTATGTTATTTACGATTAATATTGTCAAAATGTATATTAATAATGTACGAGTAGCACATGACCATTGCGAAATGGTATGGTGTAGTTTTAATAGAAGCCGTTTATTCAGTTTTGTTTGAATTAGTCACTACCAATGTTTGCAACGATTACACAATAAGCAGGAATTGATGACAATTATTGACCAGTTTATAAATAAAATGCACAATGAGCATATTGGTGATAAAGCAATCACCGTTTTTACGCATTATTACTCCAGGCTTGTTGCAGGCGAAACAGGTTTACTGCCAGAGAATCAGATCCTGCCGGTTCCAGGGGATACGATTGATTCCTTTGACAAAATTCATAGTACGCAGTCTCATGCACAAGTACGATCACTGCTCTCAAAGACGGTCTGTATCAAGCTTAACGGTGGTCTTGGGACAACAATGGGGCTAAAGGGTCCAAAATCACTGCTCCCTGTCAAAAACGATCTTACTTTTCTTGATATTACCTGCCGACAGATACGTGCATTTAATAACTCCCATGACCTGAAAATTCCACTGCTGCTCATGAACAGTTTCAGAACAGAATCCGAATCTCATAAGATACTGGCCAGATACCCTGAACTGAGAACATCAATTCCGTCATCGTTTCTTCAGCACAAATTTCCTAAAGTCAGGGCATCAGATTTTACCCCGGTAACATACCCTCAGGATACTGAGATGGAATGGAATCCGCCGGGACATGGCGATATCTATATAGCGCTTGAGACATCAGGTATTCTGGAAAAATTGCTTCAGGCGGATTATCGCTATGCATTTATATCAAACATCGATAATTTAGGTGCAACGCTTGATACAGAAATACTTGCCTATATTGAGAGTCATTCACTTCCCTTTCTTCTGGAAGTAACTGAAAGAACGGAAATGGACCGAAAAGGTGGGCACCTTGCGCGTCACAAGAATGGTCATTTGGTATTGCGTGAAGCAGCACAATGTCCTGATGAATCGTTAAATGAGTTCAGTAATATTGACAAGTATTGTTTTTTTAATACGAACAATCTCTGGATTGACTTGAGAGCACTAAAAGACACTCTTGACAAATCAGAGGGCTTTCTTGACCTTCCAATGATTCGCAACAGAAAAAAAGTAAATCCACTGGACAGGCATTCCGATGATGTATTTCAAGTGGAAAGTGCGATGGGCGCTGCAATTTCATTATTTCCAAAAGCAGCAGCTCTCAGCGTTCCCCGGACACGATTCGCTCCTGTAAAGAATTGTAACGATCTGCTTCTTCTCTGGTCCGATGCATTTATTATTGATACCAGCTCCAATATCATTCCCAATCCTGATAGAAAGCATTCAGTCATTAACGTCGATCTTGATCCTGAATACTATTCATTTATTAATGATCTTATATCACGATTCCCATTCGGCGCTCCATCAATGATTGGTTGCACTACACTTACTGTCAGGGGTGATATTACCTTCGGGAAATCAGTTTCCCTGTTAGACAATGTGACATTAAGAAATATCAGTGGAAAGCCGGAGAACATTGCAGATAATTCCATTCTAAGTGGAAACCATGAATTTTCTTCAAAAGGTTTGACCACATGTCATTACAATTAAGACATTTCTTATCAGATGCATATGAAAGCAGACATTTATCAACCTTTCCACACAAGAAGTCCAGTAAAGAGTACTCCATTCAGATTGATGATCAGGATGACAGCGACAAGCTGCATGAGTTTTGTAATGTTTTTTGTACTGTTTTAAATAAGGATACATTTCGCATTGAACTACTTGGAAATTTTCCTATCGCAGCAGAGATGGCAGATCTTGCTGAAATATACAATGGCAAACACGACTCGGAACAGGGCAGACTCGTAGTAACGCTGAATCTGGACCAGATTGACGTTCTTACCGATCTTGCTGACAAAATAAGAAAAACGTCGTTTACCGGCATCCAGAAAAACCCATCATGGTTAACGGTTTCGTCAAGGACTATAAGCACTCTGTATCGTTTTGTAAGAATTATCAAAGAATTTACGCATCTTAAAAATTCACCAACGACATAACAACCGTACAGTTTTACGATTTTCCCCGAAATTACCCGCTATAAGCCACAGCAGTATTCCCTTTGGACAAGCATTATATTAACAAATAAGAATCTGCATTGAGAACAGATTGAACTTTGAGGAAAAAAAAGATCCCCGGCAACACTATAATTCCCGGGATTTATTCTAACGTTTACTTAATGGTACGAACTCAGTTTTACCGGGACCGATATATATCTGACGCGGACGGAAAATCTTTGCATCCTCAGACTCATTGGTTTCCTTCCATTGAGCAATCCAGCCCGGCAATCTTCCGATAGCAAACATCACCGTCAGCATATTGGTAGGAATGCCAAGTGCCCTGTAGATAATACCGGTATAGAAGTCGATGTTCGGATATAGCTTTCTGTCAACAAAGTATGAATCGTTAAGCGCAATATCTTCAAGTTCAAGCGCAATGTCAAGCAAGTCATCCTTAAGATCAACTTTCTTCAAAAGTGTATCGCACATACTTTTTGCAATTCGTGCACGGGGATCGTACGTTTTATATACAGAATGCCCGAATCCGAATAAACGGTATGCTTTGTCTTTACCTTTTGCTTTCTCAACATACTTTTTGAGATCACGGCCATCTTTACGAATCGATTCAAGCATTTCAATAACAGCCTGATTTGCACCTCCATGCAGTGAACCCCACAGAGCATTAATACCTGCAGAAATTGACGCATATAAATTTCCACGTGCGCTTGCAACAAGACGCACTGCTGTTGTTGAGCAGTTCTGTTCATGATCCGCATGAAGTATAAGTAACTTGTTAAGTACTTCCACGTAATACGGATCAATTTCATACTTTCTCACCGGAGATGAAAACATCATGTTAAGGAAATTTGCACAATAAGAGAGATCATACCGGGGATATACAATTGGAAGCCCACGGGATTTCTTGTATGAGTAAGCAGCAATTGTTCGAACTTTTGAGATAAGACGAGCTGCAGTAATATCAAAATTCGGATCGCCGTCCATTATGTGAGGATAAAATGTAAACAATGATGTCACCATGGAAGACAGAATTGACATCGGGTGTGCACCTGGAGGGAACCCGGTAAAGAAGTGGTTCATGTCCTCATGAATCATGGAATGTTCATTTAAGTACTCACTAAATTCGGTAGACTCTTTGGCATCCGGAAGTTTTCCATGAACAAGGAGATATGCAACTTCAACAAATTTACATCCTTCAGCCAGATCCGCAATGTCATAGCCCCGATATCTGAGGATTCCTTTTTCACCATCAACAAATGTAATCTTACTTTGACAAACAGCTGTATTTGCGAGTCCCTGATCATAACTGAAATAGCCGGTAAGTTTTTTCAAATTTGTAGCATCAAAAGCACTACTACCCTGTGTACCCTGTAAAACAGGGAGTTCAACCTTTGCTTTTTCAGCTGTCTCAAGATAAATCTTTCCATTCTCTGCCATTACAGCCCTCCCGATTTTATTTATTATTCCTGTAGAAATTCACTACAATAATCAGGTACAATTACCTGTTAGCAGACAGCTTTTTGAGCATAGAAAAGGCCGGTAGAATGCAGATAATCTTCTGAACTCTATCGGCCCTGCCAGTCTGCTTTCATTTGAAAATAGTGAAATATTTTTTTAGAATCAACAATTTTTATATTATTTTTTGCTATCATCAGAAAGGGTGGCAATGAAAACTGTCATATTACTTTTTATTTCAAATATTTTTATGACATTTGCCTGGTATGGGCATCTGAAATTTAAACATTCACCAATATGGATAGTCATTATAGTGAGTTGGTTAATCGCATTTGCAGAATACTGTTTTCAGGTGCCGGCAAACAGAATCGGCCATGGACAATTTAATGCAGTTCAGTTAAAAACGATCCAGGAAGTGATTACATTGTTTGTTTTTTCTGTATTTTCAGTAGTTTATCTTGGTGAACAAATCCGCTGGAATTATATTGTCGGCTTCTTATTTATCGTTGCTGCAGTGTTTTTTATTTTCAAGGTTTAGCAGGTTGCACTACCGGTTAGTCTGTATACCTGCACTCTTAAAATATTTAAGATATTAAGCAATAATAAATTAGCGTGAATCGTAGTAAGAGTGCAATTTAAGTACAATTGTACTGCAACCAGTCCTGCAGCGATCTGAATAATCGGCAGTTCTGTACGAAATTGGTACCGGTTCCTGCGTGTCACTTTAAAATCAGTGCAGGGATGGTATGTATAAGTTCCTTTTCAATAATCTGTAAATACATTAAGAGGCATAATAGTAACATGTCTCTGTTTGGGGGTAACTGATGGAACGTAAAATGATTGTACCGGATGAGTCTTCTGTGGAGCTCTACCTTAAAGATATTAGTAAAAATAAGTCGCTATCTGCTGAAGAAGAATCAAAGCTCGCTGTGAAAATCCGTTCAGGTGATAAGAAAGCACTTGAAAAATTGATAAATGCGAATCTTCGCTTTGTTGTCAGTGTTGCAAGAAACTATCAGAATCAGGGCCTTCCGTTAGGTGAGCTTATCAGTGAGGGAAACCTTGGATTAATTCAGGCTGCGAAACGTTTTGATGAAAAACGGAATTTCAAATTTATTTCCTATGCAGTCTGGTGGATTCGTCAGTCGATTCTTCGTGCACTTGCTGACAGATCAAGAATAACACGCGTTCCGTTAAACAGAGTCGGTATCATCCATAAGGTTGGGAAAACACAATCAAAACTTGAGCAACGCTTCAGTCGTATGCCGAGTGCTTCAGAAATTGCCGAAGAACTTGGTATCTCAGAGGATGAAATTATTACAATTCAAAGAATTGGCAATCGATCAATGTCACTTGATACGCCGTTGCAGTCAGATGACAGTACCGGTTTGATTGATCTTCTTCATGATGAGAATCAGGAGATGCCGGATACCAATCTCATTGAAATGTCGATGGCAAACAGCATTGGCAAAGTGCTTGAGACCCTTAATGAACGGGAACGTCAGGTATTAAAACTTTATTTTGGTATGGGTGAGGATGCACCGTATACTCTTGATGAAATAGGGAAACAGCTTCACCTTACACGTGAGCGGGTTCGTCAGATAAAGGAAAAAGCTATTCATCGTCTGAAATATTCATATAGAAACCGGTCATTAAAGGTACTTGCAGACAAGTAAAACGACCGGGATCAGACACGTTTTTTTAATCTATTGATTTATATTTATGTTATGAGATTATATAATGTTAATTATCAGATACAGTTTCCTGATAACGGGACCGCAGTGTAATTTGCGGTTCCTTTCTCTTTTTACACATCAAACACTCACTTTACACATCAAACACTCACTCTGGTGTCGTACATATACGGTACATCATCTGATTGCACACGATAAAATTTAAATAAAGTTAAATATTGGCCAAAAACCAATATGAAGATATTATTTTAACCACAGTAATCCCTTTACTTCAGTGGTGTGTATGCTCACAGGTATATTTCTATAATACTGGAGATTGTTGATGAGTGTTGCAAGAATTTCTAAACTAAAAAAAATCAAAAACCGCAGGTGCCTTGTAGTGTCGTGCGGTGGTTCACAGGGCGGTATTCAGTGTCTTTATTTTACATCAAATGGCCAAACATGGGAGATACTTGCTCATTCAAAAATTTCCTATCCTCAGAGGATTACCGCTATTCAGGAAATTTTAAATTCCGGTTCGCTTTCTGATCTGAATCCATCCGATTTACCTTACCTTGATTTTAAAGTTTCGCAGTTGATGCTTGAGTGCATTAAAACAACACTGGTACAAACATCACGATCTGTCAGTACTCCGCACCTTGTTGTTGTTAACAAAATGACATTGTGGAAATGTCTTACTGAAGAGAATTGTCAACAGACGTACTGGGATATCAGTGCAGGCGATCCTCAATTTATTGCGAGTTCACTCAATACGCCTGTTTATTCTGATTTCACAAGGAACAATCTTCTTGCGGGAGGTACCGGAGCATTTCCGGTAAATCCCGGAAACCGGATTATTCTGTCAAAATGCCCCGGAATAACGATGCTTTTAAATATCGGCATCTTTTCTCATTTGACAATTATTGATACATCCAGGTCTACGGTTCCTGTTGATTCCATTACCGGTCCCGGTACCTGTCTTATTGACAAAGTTGCAAAATCCATTCTTGAAGTGGAATCATTTGACAGAGATGGAAATCTTGCATCAATGGGAAAAGTCGATGGAGAACTGCTCAACACGCTTGCTTCAGCACCATGGTTTGCAAAGAACGGTGAAAAAGCTGCTTCATCCGGTCAGTTTGACTACATTCTTAACATACCGGAAGTTTCAAAGCTTCCACCACACGACAGGATTGCAACACTCACCGCGCTCACCGCACGATCGATATATGATTACTACAGAACCGAATACAAAGACAACACCCCTCCGGAGCGGATTTTAATTTCCGGTGGCGGAACCAACAACTTAACAATTCAAGAGTACTTAAAAACGTATTTTCAGGCGATACCGATTTCTAGCATTGAAACACTTTCAATCCCCGTTGAGATGCGCATACCATTTGCACTGGGCCTGACAGTAAATGCATCCATTTCCGGAGTAACAGTTCCATTTGAAAATGGAACCGCTCCAAAAGTTACATCAATCGGACGCTGGTATATTCCGTAACTTATTGTACCTTTTTTGCCATCTCGTTAATCAGCTCCCTGACACGTTTCATCGCATCACCATATCCACCAAGATCTCCGGAGGTAAGAGCCTTCTGGCCTTTCTCGTATTCATTCTGTGCCACGGAAATGAGTTCTTTTACTGAACCCATGTATTCTGACTGGGTCAATGCTGTTTCGGAAACAGTACCTGACTGCAGGGCTTTAGAATTAGTACCATTTGATTCGAAATTGCCGAAAATTCTGGATAATGACAGCTCCAGATTCTCCTCCATTGCAATTGAGTTTCCAAATGCAACTATGACCCTTTTTAATTCCGGTAATCCGCCCCCCTGCGCTTCAATATAAAGCGGCTGAACAAAAAGCAGTGACTGTTCAACCGGTATTACGAGCAAACTTCCCCTTAATACCCGTGAACCACCCTGATTCCACAAAGTCAATTGACGGGCAATTTCAGGATCCTGATTTATACGCGAATCAATCTGACGCGGACCGTATACAAGTTTCTGTTTCGGGAAATTAAACACAAGCAACTTCCCATAATCATCTCCATCACAGCGTGCTGCCAGCCAGGCTATCATATTGTCTTTTTTAGCAGGCGTAAACGGTACCATCAAAATAAATTCTTCCCTATCCCCTACCCCGGCAAGTTTCATGATTGTATAATATGGTGCCATTGGTGTTTCAATACCGTTTTGAGTTCCGGGTACTTTCCATAAATCTTCCTTATTGTAAAACACCTGCGGATCAGTCATATGAAATGTCGAATACACTTTTGCCTGAAGGGCAAACATGGATTGCGGATAACGCAAATGGGATCTGATATCCTGTGGCATTTTATCAATTGATTGAATCATACCGGGAAACATTGAAGCATACATTTTAACAATAGGATCATTATCGTCTGAAAGATAAAATTTTATATCCCCGTTATAAGCATCAACACATACTTTAACTGAGTTTCTGATATAGTTTAATCCTCCGGAATTATACGAATACGGATAAGCATCTGTAATTGTGTATCCGTCAACAATCCAGATCAGATGTCCATTATCGGTAATAACCATATACGGATCCTGATCGTATTTAAAAAACGGTGCAGCATGCCGTACCCGCTGAAGAATCTGACGATGCATAAGAACACGGCTGTCAGACTTGATATCGTTTGACAAAAGCAGTTTCAACTCTTTAAAATGGGCAACAAAGAGCAGACGTTTAAAAATATTACCGATTTTTATTCCACCGGTTCCATCATAATCACTATAAACATTCTGTTCCCCTGATGGATAATCAAACTCCTTGGCGGTTGTGTTTACAACAACGTAACCGGCATCAGATTCTCCAAAGTAAATCTCCGGCCTGTTGACAGAAATAGAACCTGAAGCAACCGGCGGAATATTCTTTATGAAAAACTCAGGCAGTCCCTCTTTTGTCACCTGGTTAACCGGACCAAGACATAATCCATAACCATGTGTATATGATAACCGTTCATTAATCCATATCCGGCTCGGAAGACTTGACGGTACAAGTTCACGCGGCGAGAGCATTACCTGACGCAACTCTCCATCAATCATATACCGGTCATTATCAACATCAAGAAATTCATAATAGGTCCGGATTTCCTGTAATTGACTGTACGTTGTCTGAAGCGGTTTGTGATCCCAGAGCCGAATATTTTTCAGCGTGGCCGAATTTTCTTCGAGATCGGCTCTTGAAAGATTTTCTGTCGGTGAAAACTCCACTTCCTGGATTTTATCTATGTTATAGGCTGCCTGTGTCCCTGCTATACTCAAATTGATATAGGGTGTTTCCCGTGACAGCTCATTTGGTGCAACTACAAGTTTGTGAAGCACCTGATTACCAACAGAACCAACCAAAGCTCCAATCAGAAGAATTACTGCAACACCCCCTGCAAAAACAAGTGTGCGCATAAAAATACTTGACAAAATAAAAACAGCTGCAATAAGTGATGCCACTTTCAGGAATTTGAGTACCGGAATTTCAAAATTGACATCTGCATACCCGGCACCACTTAGTATCGTACTGCTTCTGGTAACCATTGATGATAACGAGAAATCAAAATGGAAATAGAAAAGCGCAATGATTATTGATCCCAGAATTAAAAGATGAGCTCGCGGTTTCAATGGAATGTTCAGGGGTAGTGATGCAACATAGATACCACCTCTTATTATATAAATAATCACTGATACAACAAAGGAGACTACCAGAATGCCGGTAATGCCATATACAGCAGATCTCAAAAAAGGAAGAGAAAAAACATAATAACCAATATCACGTTTGAAAAGCGGATCGGCAATATTAAATGCAGTTGCATTGATAAATTGAAGGTATAACTCCCACTGTCCTGATGCCCAGATACCAACGAAAAATGCGATGACTGCAGTTATTAGAAAAAATACTTTCAGACTGAATTTTGATAGCTGACTGAATACCGCATAACCAACCATCGATGATGGAATGAATACTTTGCCTGACGAAAATTTATCAGCAACAAACAGATTCAGCCATAGTACAATAAGCGTAAAGAGAAAACCAACCAGTCCGCACATTACTTTTGTAAAGAATATTTTTGTGAACACATTCTTTAATGCGATTTCACCAAACCAGAAATAATCTGTTATGAAGGAGATCGATTTATTAAAAAACGGAAGTACAATGAACAATAACAGCACAACGATCAACAATGGATTCTTTTTAAGCATATGCAATAACACCTTCATCTTTCATTTAAATCAGACTGAAAAAACAATTCATCACACAGCTAAAATAATTCATGTACCGAAATTATAACATGTGAAAACTCAGATTCATGCAGGAAAAAACAGCGGCCCGGCCAGAGCGGATTCCCGGACTATCTATTTTTGCGGGGTTGCAACTTCAACCTTTACAACGATACGTTTTTTCCTTCTGCGATCGCCGACTTGTCCACGCCGCAGAAGCTCAAGAGCTGTAATACATCCACTTAACCAGACAAATCCACCGGCAAATCCACAGATAACATCACTGAGATAGTTTTCACCAAGATAGATTCTACTGAATGCAACAAACAAAACGATAATTGCAGTAAGAAACACGACACCTGTTCTAAACACCCATTTTTTCGAAAAGATAATGAGGAAATATGAGAGCATACCCAGAATTACCAGAGAACCCATCACATGACCACTCGGAAAACTGAACCCGAGCCAGGTAATAATTGTATTATGATCCACTACCGGTGATGGACGTGCATACAGAAGTTTCAATACAAATACAATAACCTGCCCGCCGGCAACTACTGCAGCCATAGTAATCGCATTAACCCACTTCCGTTTAATAATAAAAAGAATAACTGTCGATATTGCTGCAACAGTTATTCCATACGAACCAATTACCGTAAATATTTGAAATATTGCTGTCGAAACCGGTGTTGCCCAGGATTGCATAGTAGTGAACACAATAGAATCCCATTCAGCAATTTTATTATCAGTAAATGCACTGACTGAAACTTTTACAAAAATGAAAACTCCGGTACATGCCAGTATAAGTCCTGTTGTAATATGAAGAATTGTATATTGTGCAGCAGTCCAGTGACGCAGCAGCCAATGAATCTGCCATGAGAAACGATTAATAACATAGTAATATCCAACCTTCCTTAGAATACTGGTAAACCGGCTCCTGACTAAATCTTTGTGCTTTATTGACCATCGCCACATAAATACACTGGCAATAATGCAAACAAGAGGTATCGTGAGCGCCCAACCGATCGTTTTGGCTACTTTTTCAAGCAGCGGCAGATTCTGACCAAACAGGTAACCAAGCACACCGAAAATAACCGCCCAAACTATTCCACCAAGAGCATTATACAAAGTGAACACAGCATATTTCATATGCCAGACACCAGCAAAAAGTGCCGCATACGTACGCAACAGTGAAAAAAAGCGACCAAAAAAAACCGTCATAGGTCCATGTTTAACAAACAGTTTTTCAAGCTTGAACATCCTATCTTCTGTTAAGTGAAACCATCGGCCGTGTTTTTCAAGGAACGGACGTCCGAGCTTACGGCCGATCCAATACCCTATTCCATCACCAATAATCGCACCAGATGCCGCGGCAATAATAACACCATATATATTAAGATGTCCTGTCCCGGCAGCAGCCGCAGCAATAATAAGTGCTGTCTCTCCCGGCATGGGAACACCCATACTCTCGAGCATAATGGCAAGAAAAACGATAATATATCCGTACTGTTTGATCATTTCGATAAGGAATTCAGCTATTTCCATAAGTACGTATCTGCCTATCATTTGTTAAGAATGTGGTATCCCGATACTCATTATAACCTGTCCTATACAAATATTCGAGAGATTTTTAGCGTGTTTTTTATTTTAATAATTATTAAAAAAACATTCCGTTTTCCAACTACCATCCGGTGCAGTTTTCCCACCGCAACAACTTTGTATAAATGATGAAGCTGGCTCACATATAACATGAGAAACAGACAATACGGTTTTGTAAGAGAATGTAATTTAACGAATTAAACAAACGGAATGTGGATCATGCCATATATGGATATCACACTATTTTTTCGAAGTCTACCTGAACAGACCGAATCTCATTTCCAAAAAACATCATTGCCTGTTTGTCAAACCCATCCGGTGTCTCTGATGTAAAGAAACAGATATCATGATTCTTTGACAATTTACGATCAATTTCGGGGTGTCTTCGCAAATAATCAAGAAGACTTCGGGCAACAATAGTTCCCTGATTAATAATGGTCACATTTTCCGGCAGTAATGAAGCGATTTTGTCATAAATAAAAGGATAGTGTGTACATCCGAGAATAACAGTGTCAATCTGTAGATCTGCACTGAGAAGATTTTGAACATTTTTACGAATAAAAAACTCTGCACCATCGGAACAGTGTTCATTATTTTCTATTAACGGAACCCACATGGGACATGCTTCCTGTGTAACAATGCACTCAGGGAAAAACTTTTTTATTTCAATAACATACGTATTGGATTTAACTGTTCCCGGAGTGGCAAATATACCAATGTGTTTACTGTTTGAAAAATTGCCGGCCACTTCGGTAATTGGACGAATAACACCAAGAACACGTTTGCCCGGTGCAATTACTGACAAATCTTTCTGCTGAATAGTCCTGAGTGCTTTAGCGGATGCAGTGTTACAGGCAAGTATAACCAGCTCACACCCCTGATTGAACAACCATGTTACCGCTTCCTGCGTGTATCGGTAAACAGTCTCAAACGACCGTGTGCCATACGGTGATCGTGCATTATCACCTGCGTAAATAAAATCGTATTCAGGCAATGATGCAACAATCTCCCTGAGTACTGTCATACCACCATAGCCAGAATCAAATATTCCGATTGGATGTTTCATACTTTTATCAGATTGCAGCCTAATCATTCGACATACGCATAATACCACGCTTTGATGGTTTTTGCAAAAAGTCAATCAGCAGTTTAATATCATCATTGGCCGGAAATTTTTCACTGAGCAACGTTATTGCATCAGTCAGCTTCAATCCATCACGAAACAGAATCCTGTAAGCACGCTTGATATCAGCTCTCCGTTCTTCCGAGAAGCCATGGCGTTCAAGTCCCACTTTGTTAATACCTATAATGTGTGTCGTTGCTTCGCCACCAACCATGGAGAAAGGCACAACATCCATGAAAGGACGTGTTACAGCACCTACTATTGCATAATCCCCAATACGTGTAAATTGATGAATCGGAACTATACCGCCAATCGTAACATGGTTTCCGACTTCTACATGACCAGCCATCGCCAGACCATTTGATATAGTGACATTGTTACCAAGAAGACAATCATGTGCGACATGACAATACGCCATAATCCAGCAGTCATTGCCGATTCGTGTTTCTCCTCTATCAACAGTACCCCTGTTTACAGTAACAAACTCCCTAAGTACAGTACGTTTCCCTATAAAAGTATATGTTTTTTCGTTATCGAATTTTTTATCCTGAGGCTCAAGACCGATTGCTGCACCTTTAAATATACGGGATTCATCACCAATTCTGCATCCCTCGTCAAGCATTACATGGGAACCAATGATACATCTGTCCCCGACAACTACATCTTTTTCAATAACGGTATATGGTCCCACAACAGTATCTTCACCGATTTGTACACCTGGTTCAAGAATTGCAGTAGGATGAATATTCGTTGACATCTGCTATTTCTCTCTTGTTAAACACCAAGCATAGCAAGCATATTTGCTTCACAAACAAGCTTATCGCCCACATATGCCTTACCTTCAAATTTTCCGGTACCACGTCTGAATTGTGTCATAACCACCTCAAGACGAAGCGTATCACCGGGGCGAACAATTCCGCGGAATCTCGCACTATCAATACCAAGGAATAAGACTTTTCGCTCCTCTTCACTTTTTCCGAATAATCCCATTATGGTGGCAGCCTGTGCAAGCGCTTCAATCTGAAGCACCCCGGGCATAACAGGATTTCCGGGAAAGTGTCCCTCAAAAAAATTATCATTAAATGAAACATTCTTCTGAGCTACGATTCTTTTTCCGGGAACTATTTCAAGTACTTTGTCAACAAACAAAAATGGGTGCCTATGTGGAATCGTTTTAAGAATTTCCTCATAGCCAAGCTGGATAATAGTGCCTTCTTTTTTCTTAAGAGTCTTATTGATTAAATCACGAATCTGTTTTCCAACAGCAATATTTGCAGCATGCCCCGTACGGGCACCGATGATATGTGCATTCAGCGGCTTTCCTAAAAGGTATAGGTCACCAACAAGATCAAGTGCTTTGTGACGACACGGTTCGTTATAAAAACGTAATTCCGTATTATTCAGGAAACCATTTTTTCCACCCTCGACAGGCCCCTGCCAGTTAAACAGACGGCGGATGTAGTCAACATGTTCATTAGTCAATTCGATATCCTGAACAACAAGTGCACTGTCAAGCGATCCGCCTTTAATAAGGCCCTGTTCCCGAAGCTTTTCGATCTCGGATAGGAAACAGAATGTACGTGACGGTGCGAAGTCACTGATGTAATCATCAAGAGAGAACATCGTTGTGTACTGCGCGCCAAGTGCAGGATAATTATAATCGACTTCAAGAGTCAACCTGAAGTAGTCAAGAGGAAAAACTCCCAGTGCTACATCACCCTTGACATACATGATAGGCTGCTCTATTGTCAGATATTCTCTTTCGGCACTCTGCTCTACAATTCCTGCACTCTGAATCAATTCCACATACGGCATGGCACTACCATCCATCAATGGGATTTCCTGAGCTTCAACCTCAACAAGACAGTTATCAATTTTAAGTCCTGCAAAAGCAGACATGATATGCTCTACAGTGTAAACGCGGGCATCATCTTTACCGATGCAGGTTCCTCTCGACAAATCCACTACATTGTCAATATCGGCTTTGATTTCCGGTTTATTTGGCAGATCAGTCCTGACAAAACGAATACCGGAGTTTTCCGGCGCAGGATTAATCGTAACCGTAGTAGGGACACCTGTGTGGAGTCCGACACCTTTAAGTGAAGCTTTTTTACCAATCGTATGCTGAAAGGCCATGAGTGCAAGAATTCCTTTCTTACGTATGAAAGTAGACAGTCATCCGTAGTCTGTAGACAGTAGAAAAGAGGGATATCAAGTGCATATTCCTATTTGTCAATATTCAACTGTTTCTTAATTTTTTTAATATCTTTTAGTAATGCCGGCAATTCCATCTGTGATGCTTCAATGCGGCGCATGGTCATGAGATCACGTGCGGGATATCCGGTTATTTTTGATTTTGGCGGAGTGCCTTTTGAGATGCCGGCTTTTGCACCGACAAAGGTATCATCACCTATTTCTATATGCCCCACAAAACCGGCCTGACCACCGATGATTACCCGTTTTCCGATTTTGGTTGAACCACTGATTCCTGTCTGTGCCGCGATAGCCGTGTTTTCATCAATGGTGACATTATGAGCAATATGTATAAGGTTGTCGAGTTTTACCCCATTACCGATAAGCGTCGGATCGAAGTTTCCCCTGTCAATAGTTGTCCCGGCACCGATTTCAGTATCGTCACCGATAACGACATTTCCAAATGCAGGAATGCGGATCCAGGAGCCATCTTTTTCACGTGCGTTCCCGAAACCATCACTACCGATCACTGCAGAGGATTGTATCACACTACGATTTCCGATAACAGTTCCCCACCGGATAATCGTTCCACTGTCAATTCTGCAATCAGAACCGATTTTTGAATCCCGTTCAATTACACAACGGGCTCCAATCCTGCATCCTTTACCGATAGAGACCGCTGCCCCAATAATCGTTCCGGGACCAACAGAAACCGACGGATCGATTACGGCCGACTTGTCAACTATTGCATCTTTCGAAATGCCTTCATTGAATAGTGGCGACCGATCTTCGAAAAAATTTGCAACCTTTGCATATGCAACATACGGATCGTCAACCTCAAGGCAGATTTTCCCATCAATGCGCTCTCCGGCTTTGACAATCACCGCAACACAAACGCTACGCTTTACCTGCTCAAGAAATTCCTTACTTGACAGGAATGTCACATCGGTGTTTGTTGCATGAACCGGTGATTTTATTCCCGAAACGACAAGTTCAGCTGAACCATCAGGAACAGCTGAACCGATAATTTTTGCTATATCAGCAAGTGTAACCACTATTTTTCCTTATTTAAGAGATCGAGTACCCTTTTACTCAAATCGTATGCAGGTTTTGCATATACAATACCACCCGCACGTGCATCATAAATAAAATCGAAGTTCTCTTCTTTTGCTATTTTATCAATGATTTTGTTGATCTTTTCGATAATTGGTTTTGTGAGCTCTTCATTCTTTGTAAGCGCCTCACCTTTCTGACCGAATTTCTCCTGAAGGAACTTCTGATACTGCGCCATTTTCATTTCAAGAGAATCCTCAAGAGCTTTTTTTCTTTCAGCACTGAGAAGTAAACTCTGCTTATCAATCTGTTCTTTCATGTCTTTAATTTCTTTTTGCTTTTTGGATGCATCCTGCTCCCATTTTGCGACTTCTTTATTAAACTTTTCCTGTGCCTGCTTGGTTCCCTCAAATTCCTGAAAAATAGCTTCAGAGTTGATAAAGCCAATTTTCAACTCAGCCCATGTGAACGATACCGTTGCACAGATTGCAAGCATACCTGTTGTGATAATTTTACGCATTGAAAATCCTCCTGTATAAAAAGTCTTATAATATTCTGACACTGTTAGTTGAAAAGTAATTTCCTTATTCAGTATTTATTATAAATTACTGTTAAAAACCCCGGTTCATCATGAAATGAAAATGGAATTCCGTTTCATTTTTCGCAAAATCCTTCTTACCTGGATGGTCGAGACCCCAACCGAAATCAAACCCGAGCATACCGATCATTGGTAAGCTAAGCCGTACTCCTGCGCCAATACCTTTATACACATTTGTCAGGCTGATATCTGAAAGTCTTTCCACTGTGTTACCATAATCCATAAATCCAAGAACATACAATTGCTGATCAAGAACAGGATACCTGAGTTCAAGCGTTGTTGCGTACATGTTCAAACCAGTTGCCTGATTATTTGAGTATCCTCCAAACGGATCGTTATCAGGATATCCTCTAAGATCTGCATCGACATAGACGCCACCGACACTAAACAGATCCGATGCCGAAATGTAAACATCATCCTTAGAGAGCTTTTGAATTGTACCGATTTTTGAACGTGAACTGAGAACAAATTTTTTCGGAAGAGCGAAGTAATGATCATAGGAGATTGTACCTTTGAAATAGTTGAAATCTCCACCAAGACCGCAAAATTCAGGATCTATCGAGAAACGTGATCCTCGTGTGGGAAAGATAGCGAGATCCAGATCACGGCGTTCAATACCAAAACCGATTTTGCTTGTCCAGCCATCCTCAATCACCTTCAAGCCACTATAGGTAGAGTCTGATCTGTCGGATTCCTCATAGCTCACTGTATACGATAAACGCAGCCTGAAAAGGTCATCCGGCCACTTAAGTCGTGTACGTATAGTGTTCAATGTCAGACCATAAATTTTACTATCTTCAAGATCACCTTCCGTGTTTGTGTAGAAAAGACTTCCACCAAGTGACATCGGTTTGTCAAATGCCCAGGGCTCGGTAAAACTCAACACTGCATTCTGACGATTTGCACCATACTCCAAACTAACTTTAAGTTCCTCACCGGCACCTCTGAAATTTGGTATTGCAGTAGAAAACGTACCTACAAATCCGCTGTTTGCGGCAAGTGCCGCACCGATCTGAAGTTGTCCGATATTATCCTTTTCGGTAACATCAAAGACAAGGTCGATAGTACCATCCTCAACAGGAATCAGATCCGGTCTGATATCGGAGAAAAAATTAAGTCCCATAAGTTCCTGACGGCTTCGCATCATAAGCTTTTGTTTGTATTTTTTCCCCGGCAAACAGCTTAATTCGCGACGTACCACTTTTTCAAGCGTCTTTGTATTTCCTTTTACATCAATTTTACGAACTACAGCTGCGCGTCCCTCAACAATCGAAAAGGTAACATCGATGGTATCACCTCTGAAACTCTTCCCATCATCAACCTGTATCCAGAGATACCCCTCATCCCGATACGCAGTCTCCACCATGTATTTTGTCAGGTCATACTTTGACTTTTGGAATGGTTTTCCTTTTTTAAGTGCAATCTGTCCCTTTAAAGAATCTGTTTCAATAATTTTATTTCCTGCAAAGAAGAAGTTACCCGTGATATACCTGCGACCTTCATTTACCTTTACGTAAATATTCAGATCTCTTTTGTTTTCGCTATACCAGACGCTATCACTTTCCACAGATGCATCAAGGAACCCCTTCTCATTATAGAACATCATTAGTGTATCAAGATGTGCTCTGTAAAGATCCTTATTGAAGTCACCGGAGCGATACCACTTATGACTTTTCGTCTTGAATTTCCTTGCCAGTTTTCTCGTCTCAATATTGGTATTGCCATCAAACGTTATGTTGGTAATTCTAACCTGGGCATTTTCCTTAATTGTAAATTTGACAATTACATTTCCAGGAACTTTTGTTGAAATCTGCTCGGTGGTAATTTCCGCAAGGTTATACCCTTTTTCTGTATAAAAATCGCGGAGAATCTTTTCATTTTTAAATAAAACCGCATCAGTAAGTATCTGCCCGCGCTTCAAAGTAATTTTCTCTTCAAGCTCTTTCGCTTTTAGCTTCTTATTACCATGGAACTCATAGTTCTCACAGATTGAGTTTTCGATCAGTGATAATTTCAGGGACGCACTGGAATCGGTCTCGTTAATGATAAAAAAGTCTATTCCCTTAAAAAGCCCTAAAGAATAGAGTTTACGGATTGATTCCTGAATATCTGAAGTGGTAAACTGACGTTTTTCACGAATTTCAAGTGCGTTACGGACAACACCTGGAGAGTTGATACTGAGTCCTTCAATTACCAGTGTATCGAGCACCTTTGCCTGTACAGAGAAGATTAAACATGTAATAAGAAGTAACAATAGCGCACTGAGGCGAAATTTCATAAAAGCTCCTGAATAGTCCTTGTAAGAACCAATAAATTAATGCGTTACATTGATGTAAAAATATCGGTTGAGTAAACAATCACCCACAATGAAGGATTATCATAGTGCAGCAATGAAAGAAACGCAGTGATGTAATCCAACAATTAAACCTGATCTAAAGGTTAAGACCGACTGTAAATGTACTACTCCACATTTAAATAAGTGTTTAAAATAATTTTCACCATCATTATTCACAATAAGATATAATAGAAAGTGGTTAGAATACATTACCAGCAGTAACGATACCATCTAATTACTACATCTTATATTAACAAAGGTTTCGCTCAGGAACACATTTTATTTATGGGGAAATAAAAAAGCCCCGAACAATTACGTCCGGAGCTTTATTGAAATAATCAAAATCTTATTACTTAAATTTCTTCAATAGAAACAAGCGGCTGATCCTTCTCGACTGTTGTACCATCAGGAACAAGGAACTTTACAATTTTGCATCTTGTCGGAGTTGCAATCTCATTAAAAAGCTTCATTGCTTCAACGATACATACTTTCCCGCCTGTATCAACCACATCACCTTCTTTACAGAACTTCGGTTTCCCTGGTCCTGCAGATGTGTAGAACTTTCCTCCAATAGGTGCGTTGATTGTTTTTCCAGGCTTTACTTCTGCAACAGGCACTACCGGTGCTGCAGCTGGTGCCACAGGAGCGGCTGCCTTTGCCGGTGCTGGTGCTGCAACTGGTTGAGCCGAAGGTGTTGAGACATGTATTGTACGATGTGATGCTGCCACAGCTGGAACACCTGACGGACGCACTGCAATGGTAAAATCACCCTTCCTGAAGATCAGTTCATCAAGCGTAAGCCCCTCGATCTTGCCAAGAAGCTCATCAGCGACACTCTGAAAATTACCGGGAACTGCAACAGGTGTCTGTGCTGGAGTTGCATCCTGATCAACTGCTGGAGCAGCCGGTACCGGAGCTGGTGCAACATCCTTCTTTTCCTGCTTCTTGAGTTCAAGATCGGCTGGTGTTTCCGGACGCTGCTCAACCGGAGTCGCACGGTACTTAAAATACTCAAGCGCAGGCTCAGGAAGCATTACATAGGAAACGATGTCTTCTTCATGCTCTATGAACTTAGGATCAACATCATCCGTTGCTTTCGGAAGCATTGGCGCAATCTTATCAGCCGGACGATAATCAATCGGTTTCTCATCACCAAGGATTTTCTTAATAAATTCTGGTTTAATAGGAGCCGGTGAACGACCGTACATTCCGCGACAGTACTCTTTAACTTCGTTTGGAACCATCTTATACCGTTCGCCCGCAATAATATTCATTACTGCCTGTGTACCAACGATCTGGCTTGTCGGTGTAACAAGCGGAGGATATCCGAGATCTTCGCGAACGCGTGATACTTCATCAAGTACAAGTGGCAACTTGTCAAGAGCCTTCTGCTGATCAAGCTGTGACCTGAAATTGGAAATCATACCGCCGGGGATCTGATGCACAAGAATTCCGGGATCGATATATGGCTGAAACGAACTATTCTGACGACGTTTCGGTGCAAGCTCATCAAAGTACTTTGCAATTTTCCCGAGAGCATCAAGGTCAAGTCCCGTATCAAATTTTGATTCTGCAAAAATCGCAACCATTGTTTCGACCGGTGGTTGTGATGATGTACCAGCCATTGACGAAATCGCACAATCGATTGCACCAGCACCAGCATAAGCCGCTGCTGTATACATAGTCATTGCCATACCGCTTGACGCATGTGAGTGAACCTGAATCGGCACACCAACATCCTTTACAAGCGCACCAACAAGTTTTTCTGCATGAACCGGAGAGAGGATACCGGCCATATCCTTGATTACGATTGAGTCAACACCAAGAGCGACCTGATCTTTAGCATGCTTAACAAATTTCTCGATTGTATGTACCGGTGAAATTGTATAGCAGAGTGTACCCTGTGCATGTCCGCCGTGTTTTTTAACAGCTTTAATCGCAGCTTCAAGGTTACGTGTATCATTGAGCGCATCAAACACCCTGAAAATATCAATACCATTCTGACAAGAAAGTGCTACGAATCTGTCAACAACATCATCAGCGTAGTTTTTGTACCCGACAAGATTCTGCCCGCGAAGCAGCATCTGAAGTGGTGTATTCTTTGCTTTTGACTTGATCATCCGGAGACGTTCCCATGGATTTTCGCGAAGGAAACGCAGACAAACATCAAATGTTGCCCCACCCCAGCATTCAAGCGAATAATATCCCGCGTTGTCAATTACATCAACAATACGCATTATATCTTCAGTACGCATGCGGGTAGCCCAGAGCGACTGATGCGCATCACGCAACGTAGTATCGGTAATCCTCAGCGGGATCTTCTCTTCAGTTTTTGTTTTTGTTGTCATTGAGAATTTCCTTATGGTTATTTTGTAAATTTACCCATCGCTGCGAATTTGTCAAAACGCTTTGATAGAAGTTTTGAGGTTGACTGACCGCTATGTTTCTTGATATGTTTAAGAACAACAGTCCTGATCTCTTCAGCGGTCTTCTGAGGATCTGTATGAGCACCACCAACCGGCTCCTGAATGATTTCATCAATTACACCAAGCTCAAGCAGTGATTTTGCAGTGATCTTGAGCGCTTCTGCAGCCTGAGGCGAAAATGACGCATCACGCCAGAGAATACCCGCACAGCCCTCAGGGGAGATTACAGAATAGACTGCATATGACAACATACACACAGAATCACCAACTGCAATACCAAGTGCACCGCCACTGCCGCCTTCACCGGTAACAACCGTAATGATCGGCACTTTAATCTTTGCCATTTCGGTAAGGTTACGTGCGATCGCCTCATGCTGGCCCCGCTCCTCTGCGTCAAGCCCCGGAAATGCGCCCTGTGTATCACAAAAGGTCACAATCGGCAAATTATATTTCTCCGCAAGTCTCATCAGGCGAAGTGCCTTGCGATATCCTTCCGGTTTAGCCTGACCGAAATTACGCTTTATATTCTCTTCGAGATTTTTACCCTTGCTGTGGCCGATAAGCATCACTTTCTCTTTGCCAAGTGTTGCGAATCCACCAACCATTGCATGATCATCACCAAAATGTCTGTCACCATGAAGTTCAATAAAGTCAGTAAAGATATACCTGATATAATCGAACAACACCGGACGCTTCGCGTGACGGGCCACCTGAACAGTCTGCCAGGGGGTCAGGTTATCATAAATCTCTTTCTTACGTTCGTAAAGCTTTGCTTCCAGATCCGTAAGCTGAGCATTAAAATCTGTTTTGTTTTCACCATTTATATTTTTAAGTTTATCGATCGCCTTTTCCATTTCAGCAACCGGTTTTTCAAAGTCGAATTCACTCATGTCACATCCCTATCTGTTATAGTATGAAAGGATCCCCGCGAGGGTGTTTTTCAAATCCCTGCGATGGACAACCATATCCAGAAATCCATGCTCCAGCACAAACTCTGCTGTCTGGAATGAATCCGGCAGTTTCTGTTTAATTGTATTTTCAATCACACGACGACCTGCAAAACCGACAAGAGCGCCCGGTTCAGCAATATTTATATCCCCAACCATTGCGTATGATGCACTTACACCACCGGTTGTCGGATCTGTTAGAACAGAGATAAACGGCAGTTGTTTTTCGTCAAGACGAGCAATTCCGGCACATGTCTTAGCCATCTGCATAAGCGACAGAATACCCTCATGCATGCGGGCACCACCTGATGCAGAAAAAATTATATACGGAAGTTTGTGATCATAAGCATAGTTTGCAGCCTGAAGAATTTTCTCTCCGGTGCCGCCTCCAAGACTTCCACCAAGAAATCTGAAATCCATAACCGCAATAACAACATCTTTTTCGTTAATCTTACCAAGGCCGGTAACCACTGATTCATTAAGCCCGGTCTTCTTTGTTACGCGTTCAATATGTTCTTTATAAGAACCTTTTCCATCAACAAAATTTAGTGGATCTGACGGACGGATAGTCTCGTTGAGTTCCTTGAACGAACCACTGTCGAGTGTGATTCCGATACGCTCGTAGGCTGTCAGCTTTCCATGCCAGTTACACTTGGGACAGACGTTGCTATTGTTTGTAAAATCCTGTTTGAAAACGTGAGCGCCGCAGGACTGACACTTGGTCCAGATCTCTTCGGACAACTTTTTCTGTGCTTCACGTTCAGCTTTGGTTTTAATAAACCAGGGCATTGTACCTCCAGTAGGGATTTCTATAAATAGTAAAAGAGACGCAAACTTTCGGGTCTGCGTCTCTTTACATTTTCTGATTTACTTATTCAAACGGGCAACAAGTGCTGCCAACTCATCATTGAGTTCTTTTGGTATTCTGTTACCAAACTTAGCATAATGTTCTTTAATTGTTTCAATTTCAGTAAGCCACTCTGCTTTGTTGATCTTAAGAAGCTCTTTCATGTCTTCAGCAGATACATTGAGACCTGCTGTATCGATTGCATCTTCTGTTGGAAGATAACCGATAGCAGATTCCTGAGCTTTGCCTTCGCCGCTTGCACGTTCGAAAACCCACTTCAGAACACGGCTGTTTTCTCCGTATCCAGGCCACAACCACTTTCCCTCTTTTGTTTTGCGGAACCAGTTAACAAAGAAGATCTTTGGAAGTTTATCAGCAGTGGATTTCTGACCGATTTTGATCCAGTGTGCAAAGTAATCACCCATGTGATATCCGCAGAATGGAAGCATCGCAAACGGGTCACGACGAACTGTTCCTGCCTTGACATCAAGAGCTGCTGCCGTTACTTCTGATCCAACGATTGATCCTAAAAACACACCATGGTTCCAGCTTGTTGCCTGATGTACGAGAGGAACTGTGCTTGGGCGGCGACCACCAAAAAGAATTGCACTGATTGGAACACCTGCAGGATTTTCCCACTCAGGTGCAATAGCCGGACACTGATTTGCAGGAGCTGTAAAACGTGCATTTGGATGTGCTGCAGGTTTGTCAGACTTGCCCTCTTCCCACTCGTTTCCGTTCCAGTCAATCAGTTTACCTGGAGCATTATAACCGATACCCTCCCACCACACATCTTTGTCTGCTGTAAGAGCAACGTTTGTGAAAATGGTATTTTTCTCGATTGAGTGCATTGCGTTCGGGTTTGAATCCATTGATGTACCTGGAGCAACGCCAAAGAAACCAGCTTCAGGATTGATAGCATAGAGACGGCCATCAGCACCGAATTTCATCCAGGCGATATCATCACCGATAGTTTCTACTTTCCAGCCAGGAATCGTAGGGATTAGCATTGCGAGGTTTGTTTTACCGCATGCGCTTGGGAAAGCAGCTGCAACATACTTTTTCTCACCCTTTGGATTGGTGATACCAAGAATAAGCATATGTTCTGCAAGCCAGCCCTCATCACGAGCGATAACTGATGCAATACGGAGTGCAAGACATTTCTTGCCAAGAAGTGCGTTCCCGCCGTATCCAGAGCCGTATGACCAGATTGTACGTTCTTCAGGGAAATGAGAGATATACTTCTTCTCGATTGGAGCACATGGCCATTTGCCATTGTCTTTTTCACCGGCAGCGAGTGGTTTTCCAACAGAATGCATACATGGAACATATTCACCATTTGCACCGAGAACATCAAGAACCTTCTGACCTACGCGGGTCATAACGTGCATATTGATAACAACATATTCTGAGTCTGTAAGTTCAACACCGATTTTTGCAATGTTTGAACCGATCGGGCCCATGCTGAAAGGAATAACGTACATTGTACGACCCTTCATACACCCCTTATAAAGAGCCTTCATCTCTTCTTTAAGTATTGCAGGATCCATCCAGTTGTTTGTTGGACCAGCAGCATCCTGTGTCTTTGCTGCAATATAGGTACGATTTTCAACGCGGGCAACATCAGATGCATCTGATTTGAACAGAACGCATCCCGGACGTGTTTTTTCATTGAGTTTTATTGCTAAACCGGAATCAATTAAAGTTTTTACAAACTTATCATATTCAGCTTTAGATCCGTCACACCAGTATATTGAATCGGGCTGACAGAGATCAGCCATTTCCTTAACCCATTGCTGCAATTTTGCATGTGTAGTTGTTGAACCCATTTGAAAAACCTTTCATTAAGTATGTTAGATAATTTGTTGCAAAAAAAAAGACCAGAGAATTGTTAATATTGCCTTAACAGTTCCATGGCCTCACTTCCCTTTTCCGCATTACCGGTAAAAGGACTTGATACCTTCTTTTACAATGTTTACCTGTGTGCCTGTAAGGCGCAATACCCCCCATACACACCTGCGCTCTTTAAGATAACAAAGCGCCCCGTAAAAATGCAAGTTTTTTTTGCTAAATTTTTGATTTATTGTGAAATAAAGGACAAAAACTCTATATAATGTATACAGATTGTTGTTTTTTAACGGATAGTTTTGTTTTTAGTACAATATTGTTCAGGGAGATTAGGATCACTTCCGGAAAAATATCGAAAAATCCACACCCAGACGATAATCATGCGTTTCTTTAAATACTGCCGTAAACGGGATTCTAACCTGTAAATTTGCATGTTTACCAATGCTTGTCGTGAATCCTGCATGAACCGTAGCAGTACCGCTCAGTGCATCACTGAAATCGCTGAATTGATGAAACGCATATTCCAGTCCCCCACCCGCACCGATAAACAGATCCGATACACCATTATTTTTTACATAATCAAGGCCAGCCTGTATCTGCCCTGATTTACAAAATAAAAGGGCCTGAGCATCAAGATATAACGAAACATTGCTGAATAGCGAATACCCTGATGTTATCTGCAGAAAAACATCACGATCCCAGTTATCAGTATCAAAGTCCGGATACAAAACAAACCCTGCCCCTCCACCTATTGACAAATCACGATAACCACGGGGCATCGTTTTTGAGTAATTCACCGGTGAATCTGAATGTCCTTTTATCCGGCTTTCGGTTAATGTATTTGCAATAAACATGTTCTGTTTTACATTTGTGATTATTTTACGTTTAAGCGTCAGCGCAAGCGTGCTGACATCACTGCCGCGTGCATTGACTATTGTATATTTACCATGATTCAGCGAAATGAAGATATCCCTGGACTTTTCCTTGTAAAAATCGGCATAGACTTCAAGAAAGTCCTCGCTTAACACCAGAAACTTACCCTCACAATCGTTACCGAGAAATATTCCCGATTCACTTTTGTTAAGATTAGTAAGAACAATATCCCCCTGCCCTGCAATATTGAAACGATAGACCGGATGCTGAATCTCCCCGGTCGCAAGGGCACTTGTCTCAATTGTTTTACGATATGCATACTGATATGCTTCATTCAGGGTGACCTGATTATCTGCACTAATATCAGCACTGCCATTAAGCCCATTAATCCAGTGAAAGGTAAATACCGAACCTTTAAGTGTCGATGACTCCTGGGCACGTTCAGTTGCGGATGCGGAAGCAATAATCGCCTGACCCTTTACAAGCGCAGCATTGTTCTGAAGATAAAATGGCTCAGCACGGGTTCCCCCTTTAAACGCAGTAACCACTCCGCTCTGACATGCATCAAAAACACCAATTTTAAATGCAGCGGGAAACGCCGTTATCATTTTCTGGATTTTCTCGAGTGAAAAACGTGTTTTCCCTAAAAGCAAACTACTAATATCGGCATGACCGCTGTAATAAAACATGAACAGCGCTTTTTCCTGCTCCTGTTTATTGCGTACCAGTAAACTGGTTCTTTCAATACTGTTCAGAATGTCAAGACTATCGGGATTAGTCAGAAGAATAACATTTTCTTTTGGAAAATCTCCTATACTTTTAAGTACGTCAGCAACTCTTCTTGCATCACGCTCAGCATACTGTAATTTACCGACAGACGCCCCCCCGTCATTCTGACCTACAATTATTGCATAGCGTAAATACTGAGTCTGAGAAAATACAGACACACAACATAATGCAAGAAATAGAATCACCCTGCAAATCATATCAGATTCAGTCTTTCACAAGAAGTAATGTGTTGACACTTGATCTTATGCCTGGTATCCTGCCACCAAGATTTCTGCCAAGTGATGAAATCTGTGAATTTTTACTGAACGAATCTGCCACCCACGCTTTTGCCTGATCAACAGTTACCGGCGTTTCAGACAAAACAAGCACCACCAGTTCATCACCCTGTACATCATTAAAAAGGATACTGCCCGGAAATGGCTCCTGAGTACCACCGGTTACATTGACAGAACAGTACTGTGATGAGCCATCCGGATGATAGAATGAAACGGCTCCGTTTTTGTCAACACTCAGCAGGCTTGCATGTCGATATCCGCCTGATGTAAAAAATATCTGAACTTTGTCACCGCTTTGAAGCCTGTACGCTGATGTCCCCTGAATAGTGTTTCCACTACGCTGATAAGCAAATGAGAGTGCATGCGCACCCTTAAACTGCGTTGTGTCCTGCTTTGATGAAAACATCATAGGGGTAATAATTACAAAAAAAAGAAATGATGCATACACAGGAAACAGGATCGGTTTGTTAAGCATATCCAGTAGTTTTTTTAATCCTGCAAAAACATTGAACGGTGCAGTAACCAAAGCTTTTCGCCTGAGAAGCTCCCCGTATGGATACACCCGTAAAAAAGTCTCCCGTTCCCTGGTAAGAGACTTATGATACTCGTTACAGACAGAGCATTCTGCCAGATGTGTTGTCAGTTCGTGCGCCTTGTTTTCTCCAAGTTCACCAGCAACATACCGTTCAATAATCAGTTTTTCTGGTGATGTATGAATCATAGTATGTCCTCCAGTCTTAATCCCGATGAAGCCGATTTCCTCTTAAATGTTGTCAAATGCCGCCTGATTGTCGATTCACCCATGCCGGTAAGTTCGGCGATTTCATCCTGTTTGTACCCGTCGAAATAGGTGTAAATCACCACCTGTCTGACTTTTTCATCCCAGGGTGCCAAAAAATGCTTTAAAACTTCTCTAACGATCATCCACTTCTCCTGCGGCAAACCATTACTCTCTGATGTATGGTACTCCTCATTGAATTCAACTCCCTGTTTTTTGCGGAGTTGTGATAAACAATAATTAGTACTTGTACTTAATAACCACGAATAAATCGATTCCTTTTTCTGTATCGTATCCATTGATGCCATCAGTTTGATAAACACCTCCTGAGTCGCATCCCAGGCCTCATCATCCGACTTCAGGAATCTCATACAGCGGGAGTGCACCATTGATGCATACCGGTTATATAGATCTCTGATTTCCTTATCAGTAGCACTCATATTTTTACTTTTCTGTGATATAGACGTTGAACAAATTAAAAACCGCTCATAGTAAATTTACTTAAAGCCGTTTTGTTTGGAAAGCAGGAGCATGATTCATAATTACACTGACGTATCACTGTTACCGTATATAATGAGGTTCATGAGAATAAATCTACCCTGAAATAGTAGTTTGAAGGATATCCTTTCATTAAAAGAAATCCCTGATAATTTATTTATTCATCAATTGTAACTTTTTTTGCATCAACACCTTTTGATCGTTATTATATAGGTTATAACATTGCGTTTGTTCTTACTAAAATCAGGGAGATATCATGAGAAATAATTGGATGATAATGATCACGGTTATTGCTATAACAGCATGCAGTGCATTTTGTGACAAAACAGCTGAAGCGAGTACCAAAAAAGTTCCGGTCTCAAGTGCATCAAGTCAGATTACTGACAAAAAGAAAGCTATCTACGATACTCTAAGTGTTTCAATTGTACGTATGCTTGGCGTTAATAAGAAGTTTGTCAACCTGAAAGCACTATTTGCAGATGATCTTGGAGCGGCATCAGCTGATATGGTGGACCTTGCAGCCGACTGGGAAGCACGCTTTAGCATTACCATTCCTGAATTTGACATAGAGTCATTGACAACTGTTCAGAGTGCGGTTGATTACATCTATGAGGCAACAAAGACTTCAAATTGATAGTACAGCCCAGACCTCAAATGGGTAATGCGCTATAATCCTGCACATCAGTGGAACGGTTCAAGTTATTACGGCGCAAGCCTGAAATCACTTGAGCTTCTTGCTTCACAAAAAGGGGTACAGACTGGTCGCCTGTAATCTTGCAGGTATCAATGCATTCTTCCGTCCGAAATGATCTGGTTACAGAGCAATTCACATCATTGAGCACATCAGAAGACCACTTGGCCATTTCTTATGCAGGAACCTGTTCAAAGACCTGATTTTGGGCTATTTGAAAGCTGTTAATGTTTACATAATACAAAAGCTCTGACCATTTTTCAACAATCAGAGCTTTTGAAGTGTTATGAAACAAACAACTTGACTTCAGTTATTGTTCATCATTTTTTTCTTTTTTTGATACTTCAGCCTTTGATTCGGTTTTTGCCTCAATTTTTGTTTCAGCTTTTACCTCTTCAACTTTGCTGAAAAGAACCTTATTGCTTTCAAAGGTAATATTTATCGTATCGCCATCATGGAATTTATCAAGCAAAAACTCTTCTGCAAGCGGATCTTCGATGTAACGCTGAACCGAACGACGTAGTGGACGGGCACCGAGCATCGGATCAAATCCCTGATCAACAACATAGTTCTTTACCTCTTTGGTGATAAGAAGTTTGATATTTCTATCAACAAGACGGCTTTGAAGATCGTTAAGCTGAATGTCAACAATCTGCGATATTTCCTTCTTTGTCAACGGAAAGAAGACAATAGTTTCATCAATACGGTTGATAAATTCCGGATTAAATATTCTTTTCAGTTCATCCATTACTTTTGACTTCATAGATTCATAATCGGTATCAAACGTAGGCTTTCCAAAACCGACTGTTCCCGCTTTCTTTACATCACGGGTACCGGCATTTGATGTCATAATAATAATAGTGTTACGGAAATTCACGTGACGTCCATACGAATCTGTCAACAGACCATCATCAAGTATCTGCAACAGAATATTGAAAACATCCGGATGTGCTTTCTCTATCTCATCAAGGAGAATAACCGAATAGGGTTTTTTCCTGATTTTCTCAGTGAGCTGTCCGCCTTCTTCGTAGCCGACATATCCCGGAGGCGCACCAACAAGACGCGAAACCGCAAACTTTTCCATATATTCGGACATATCTATTCTGACAAGCGCATCTTCACTGTCAAAAAGCGACTGAGCCAGTGTCTTTGCAAGTTCTGTTTTTCCAACACCGGTAGGTCCAAGGAAAATAAAAGACGCAATCGGCCGTTTCGTATTGTGCAAACCAGCCCGCGATCTGCGGATACTGCGCGCAATTGCCTCAAGCGCCGGATCCTGACCAATAACACGTTTACGCAGTTCCTCTTCAAGATTTAGAATTTTCTTCGACTCCTCTTCAGCAAGTCTTGACAAAGGAATACCTGTCATAGTCGCGACAACTTCTGCAATCGTCGCTTCATCAACAAGCAAGCGTTCCTCGGCTTTCGATTTACGCCAGAGAGCCTTCTTCTCGAGCAATAAACCTTTCAACTTTTCCTGTTTATCACGAAGTTTTGCAGCCCGTTCAAATTCCTGCTGCTCAACAGCTTTTTCCTTCTCACGGACAACATCGCTGATTTCCTTTTCCATATCACGGATTTCAGTTGGTATCTCCATACTTGACAAGCGTTTACGGGCTCCCGCTTCATCAATAACATCAATTGCTTTATCCGGTAAGAACCTGTCTGACACATAACGGTCTGACAATTTCACTGCGGATTCAATTGCTTTATCGGAATAAGTGACTTTGTGATGATCTTCATATTTGACACGAAGGCCAGAGAGAATCTGGATCGTCTCAGACGCACTCGGCGGATCTACCATAATCGTCTGAAAACGGCGCGCAAGTGCACCATCTTTTTCGATATACTTTCTGTATTCATCAAGCGTTGTAGCACCGATACACTGTATTTCACCACGTGAAAGTGCCGGCTTGAAAATATTTGACGCATCAAGACTGCCTTCAGAACCGCCAGCTCCGACGATTGTATGAAGTTCATCAATGAAGATGATTATATTATCGTTCTTCTGAAGCTCAACCATTAGCGCTTTCAAACGTTCTTCAAATTGACCGCGGTATTTTGTACCCGCAACCATTGATGCCATATCAAGATTGATAACACGTTTATTTTCAAGAACCTGAGGAATACTCTTTTCGTAAACTTTCTGCGCAAGCCCTTCAACAATTGCCGTTTTTCCAATACCCGGTTCACCAATAAGCACCGGATTATTTTTCTTGCGGCGGCTTAATATCTGAACAACACGTTCAATCTCTTTTTCGCGTCCGATAACCGGATCAAGCTTACCCTCCCGTGCCATTTGTGTAAGATCCCGCCCAAAATGATCCAGAAAAGGTGTCTTGCTCTTCTCTTTAGCAGCAGCACCAGCAACAGTTTCACCACCTCTGAGCACACGGCTGATCTCTTCTTTGACACGATCGTACTCAAGACCTGACGCTGCCAGTGCATTGGCAGCTGCAGACTCAGTATCTTTCATAAGCGCAAGCAGCAGGTGTTCGGTTCCAATATATTTATGTGACATTGAACGAGCCTCATTGGCTGCAATTTCAAGTACTTTCTTTGCACGGGGTGTAAACGGAAGCATCTGTCCGATAGTCATCATGCCACCCGTTGATGTAATCGTTTTTTCGATACTGGTTGTCAGTTCATCAAGATCTACACCCATGCTTCTCATTACCGCAACCGCAACTCCATCACCTTCCTTGATCAGGCCAAGCAACAGATGTTCCGTTCCGACATAATCATTACCCAGACGCACTGATTCTTCACGTGCGATCTGCATAACCTTTTTTACCCTATCAGTAAACATCCCATTCATCATTAATCCATTTCCTCTGGTGAATATACACAACCCTGACACAGCCGTAGTACGTTAAACTGCAAAACTATGCCATATAAGCATATATATCCATCCTATGAATGTAAAGTACTTCTTTTCCTTTTTCGCTTTGTAAGCTGTTCCCGAACCAGATTCGCTCTCGATATCATAATTTCTGTTTCATCCATCTTTGCACCAAAAAATACCTGAAGATGTGCAGGAAGAGCAAACAGTGTGATACGATTAAGCTCTTCAATCGTAATCGCATCAAATAAACCACACTCAATACCGATTCTAAGCGCTGATGTCAGATTCATGCACTCAGCCACACTGAGCGTTCTGGCATGTAAAAGAATACCATAGGCTCTGTAAATTTTATCAGTTAATTCGAGCCGTGCTTCTTTAAGAATTTTTTCTCGCGCAGCAAGCTCATGATTTGCAATATCTTTGATAATTTTTTGCGTATTTTTAATGAATTCACTTTCGTGAGCACCCATCGTTGCCTGATTGGACAACTGGAACAGGTTCCCAAGAACTTCAGAGTGTTCTCCAAAAAAGCCTCTGGTTGAGATGCCCATCTGGCTTGCGCCCTGCAATACAGCATCAACAGCTTTAGTTAATACAAGCCCCGGAAGATGCAGTAAAAAAGATATACGTAAACCGGTTCCGCTGTTTGTCGGACAACAGGTTAAAAAGCCCCGTCTTGTATCAAAAGCAAATTTAAGACGTTGACCGAGAAGATCATCAATTGAATTGATAGCATCCCACACCTCACCGGGCTGGAAACCGCTATCCATGCATTGCATACGAATATGATCCTCTTCATTAATCATAATATTGATTCTGCGTGATGAATCGTAGGCAACACCGCGCTCGCCATCAATATTGAGCATATCCGGACTGACCACCCGCTCCTCAACAAGAAACTGCTGTTCAAGCCGTTTGATATTTGCAAAATTTACAACATCAAAATATCTGAATTTGCTCTCTTTTTTCAGTACACCCGATACTTCATCAAACACTTTTTTGCGTTCATTTGGTGACGCCGATGATGGAAATCGGTGTGCAGCGATATTTCGCGCAAGCCTTGCTCTGGTCGATATAATTACCGACGTTCCCTCACCCTGATTATCAAACCAGGCGGGAAGTTTACTCATTTTTTCACCGGAAACGATCTGAGCTTCAGAATTCATCATACCCCTGCTGTCTGCTTCAGACTATGTATTGCATCACGTAACATTGCCGCCTGTTCGAACTCCTCATTCTTGATTGCAGTAGCAAGTTCGTGACGAAGCCGTTTTATCTGCCCAGAAACTTCAGTTACCGTAGCGGCTCCGTGATATTTCTTTCCTTTATGGACTGATGAACCATGAACCTGAACCAGTAAATCATCAATCTCTGTTTCAAACGCGGTATAGCATTGTGCACATCCAAGCCACCCCTTCTGCTTGAACTCCGAATATTTTAAACCGCACTTTGTACAAATTTTGTCAGGAACCTGTGGTACCTGCTCTGATAACTGTTCAAAAACCGACTCACCGACAGATATATTTATTCCCTTTTTTTTGGCACAATCTTCACACAAATGAAACGTATGCGTTTCATCATTGGTGATCTGGGTCAGATGTACACTCGCTGGATTAATTCCACAGTCATCACAATTATTCATTTCACAACCTCAGTTGATGTCATCCAGATATATTTATTGTAAAAATATAATATGAGCGCCTAAAATACTAAGTAGTCGTTGCAAATTCTGCCTGTTTTTTATTAATTGTTGAAAACCAGAGTATTGAAGTAAACCGCAGCACTTAACTGTATCAAGCTTCATCCTGTTCCGGCCGCATTGCAAAATCAAGCGTGCAAGATTCTTCTTCAAGTTCACAGTTCTTAATTGCAATTATTGCAGATTTAACCCTGCCTATAGTACATTCAAACCATTCTCCATCCGGATTCTTTACACCTACCTGTCGCAGGTAGCGGTTTACGTCGTGATCGGTAAAGGTACTCCCATCATTGCGCATTGCTGATTCTTCAAGCAGTATTTTATAAGGCAACGCACCTGGTCTTAGGGTGGGATATTGTTGTGCAACCCGTTCCTGAACATTTCTCGTTGTGTAACCAACCTTCAATAAGCCCTTGTATTGCGGGTTTGTATCCTCGTAGGCGTAAATGGATGGCAGTACATCCGGGCGCTTAGGGAAAAATTCAGTTTTACTCATTTCGCATCATTTTCTTCATCACTGAAAACGTTTTGAGCCACAGCAATTGCCTTATGCAGTTGAGCAAGCAAAACCTGTTTTGAAGGTAGAATGGTAAAGTAATCCGCCACTTTGATATTGCTTTTATGCAATTGCAACAATTCTATATGTTCAGGATTTTTCCCTGTACATAAAATAAGTCCTATCGGTGGATTTTCTCCTTCACGCATTTCATATTTTTCCAGATATCCCAGATAAAGTTCCATCTCTCCCTTGAAAGCGGCATCAAATTCACCAATTTTCAGATCAATAACCACAAGAGATTTTAACCTTCGATGATAAAACAAAAGATCGATGTAGTAATCCCTGTTGTCAATAATTATTCGTTTTTGGCGAGCAAGAAACGCGAAATCAGATCCAATTTCGGTTATGAACTTCTGAAGCTCAGCCAATATTGCTGATTCGAGATCTTTTTCGGAATAACTTCCTTTTAGCCCTAAAAAGTCGAGAAAATAGGGGTCCCTAAAAACAAGTTCAGGAGACATTTTTTGCCCGTTTTTAAGTAATTCCAGGTCATTTTTTATAGTTTCCTGTGGCTGTTTGCTTATAGCTGTCCGTTCATAGAGCATTGAATTGATACGTTCCTTAAACATACGAACACTCCACTTTTCGATCCTGCACAATTCAATATAAAACGCACGTTTTATTCCGTCATCTATTGAGAAAACCAACCGGAAATGCGACCAGCTCAAATGTGTACACAGTGTGTTCACAATTTTTGGATCTGGAAACAATTCAGAAAAACGAATACAAAAGTGGAGATGTCGGACACCCCAACCTTCGCCGTATTCCATAGTCAATTGTCGTGACAGCGAAGCGACAATCTGCTTACCATATTCAGCTCTTTTTTCATTTAGAATCTCTTCATTGATCCGTTTGCCTATCTGCCAGTAAAGCATACTTATGGTTGAATTGACCTTGACAGCAAGATTCTGTCGCGATTGTGCTATAAGGGATTTTATCTCTTCCGACAGAGAATCCATTTTACCTGTCAGCAACGGTGCTTTTTTATTACTGGCATTCGTTTTAACTGATGAGTTGGACTTTTTAGTCATTTTCATTACTCATTGGTCTGATTTTTGAATCAATAAAGGCAACTTTTAGCAAAAACTGTGTAATTGTCGAGCTTTGTTCTAGTACCCATTAGATTCTCATTTTCCAGTGCCGCCATTCATCCTTGAACGGACTGCCTTTACTCTTTTTTGTTCCGCCGCCGCATATAATGTTTATTTATTCCGGTTTATTTCCACTAACTTGCCAAAGTCCGCCCTACCCACTCACCGTCTGATTCTCATAACTTCCAGCCTGCATCATGCCATCTTCCAGATACAACACCCGGTTGAGCCCGTTTGTCAATTGAGCATTATGTGTTGCAATGACAAAAGTCTGGTTTAAGGTTGTGTTTGCTTTCCTGAAATAATCAAGAAGGTTCTCACCATTCTTTTTGTCAAGATTTCCGGTAGGTTCATCAG
>JAAZBG010000132.1 GCA_012513915.1 Fibrobacter sp. | reverse complement strand
TCAGCGGTGTGGCCACAAGCCGATTGCGCTTGTGGGCGGTGCAACCGGTATGATAGGGGACCCGTCGGGAAAGTCAATGGAACGTAACCTTCTATCTCCTGATATTATTGCTCATAATCAGGAATGTATTAAAAAACAACTCTCAAAATTTCTTGATTTTTCGGGTGATTGCGCTGCTGAGATTGTTAACAATTACGACTGGTTTAAAAATTTCAATTTCCTTGAGTTTTTACGTGATGTCGGTAAACATCTTACTGTTAATTACATGGTTGCAAAGGATTCTGTAAAGAATCGCTGGGATAATGGAATTTCTTTTACTGAATTCAGTTACCAGTTGCTTCAGGCATACGATTTTTATCATCTGTATACAACTAAAAATTGTGTATTACAGATTGGCGGGTCTGATCAGTGGGGGAATATTACATCAGGAACAGAGCTCGTACGGCGTAAAGCATCGGGTGATGCATTCGCGCTCACCTGTCCGCTATTAAAGCGTGCTGATGGCAAAAAGTTTGGTAAATCAGAAGGCGGTCAAAGCGTATGGCTTGATCCGGAACTGACATCACCCTACAAATTTTACCAGTACTGGATGAACACTGCTGATGAAGATGCACCAAACCTGCTGAAAATATTTACTTTGATGTCAATCGAAGAAATAGATGCTATTCAGAGCGAGCATGCAAAGGCTCCTCATGAACGAGCGATGCAGAAAGCACTTGCCAGAGATGTTACTGTTAGGGTACACTCTCTACAGGATTATAATGCTGCTGTTGAAGCGTCGGAGATCCTGTTTGGTAAAGGTACGACTGAATCACTGAAAGGCTTGTCAGAAAGCGATTTTCTTTCTGTATTTGATGGCGTACCGAAAGCTGAAATTTCAAGGGACTCACTTGCAGCAGGTATTCCTGTTGTGGAATTAATCAGTGAGAAAACTCCCATGTTTCCATCAAAGGGTGAAGCAAAACGGATGATCGCTGGTGGTGGTGTGTCACTTAATAAAGAGAAAATATCTGATAGCGCAATGATTGTATCAACAGATAGTCTTATGAATAATAAATACCTGCTTTTTCAAAAAGGTAAGAAAAGCTATTTTATTGTAGTTGCTGTGTAAATCTGTTGATTACCATTCTATCCAATATAAAATTTTTGCATAATACGATGCAGGAAACGTATAGTTATTGTGGTAATCATGGTGGTGAGCATGCTACGATAAGCGCATTACCATATCATACATGAAGAGGGACAAGTTCATGAAATATACCTGCATAGTGTTTTCATTACTAGTTGTTGTCGCTGCGGTTTTTGCTGCAGAGGAAGGCATAACCGTAGTTGCCAGTGGTGATACACATGGGATGGTTCAGGCGTGCGATTGCACTATAGAACCCGGTGGTGGTTTAGCAAAGCGGTCGTTTTTCCTGAATACAATGGGTGGAAGAAAAAATTTACTTCTTCTTGATGCCGGGGGATTTTCTGCCGGTGGTTTGTACGACACCTACACAGAAGGACGTGAGGCAGATTCGATTCGTACTGAGCAGACGATTGTTGGTATGGAGTTACTTCGGTATGATGCAATAGGTGTGGGCGATGATGATTTACAATATGGTGGAGAGTGGCTTTTGCAAAGAGCAAAGGCAGCATCACTGCCTCTTGTCTCGGCAAACTGTTTCAGGGAAAATGGCTCGCTCCTTTTTACACCCTATCTGATACTTAACAAAAATGGAAAACGCATTGCTGTTACATCAGTGGTAACACAGGAAAAATTATTTACTGGTGATTCGAAGGTTATTGTTAATGATCCACTTAACTCGTTGAAAAAAATCTGGAAAGAATTGCGTGCAAAGTCTGATTATCAGATTGTGTTATCGCATCTTGGAAGCAGCAAAACACGGGAGTTGCTTGATTCTCTGCCGGATATTGATCTGGCAATAAACGGTCATCGTAAAACAGAAACAAATGCATTGTCAATGGTAAATAACATACCGGTGATGCAGTTTGGGTTTCAGGGAAAAAGTTTGTCATATGCACGACTGGTTGAAAAAGAAAAAAAACTGATTGTTGACAAAAGTGGATGGTACTTTATTTCAAATGATCTTCCTGATGATCCTAAAGTATCCGCTATTATTGATGCATTAAAAAAAGGGAAGCAGACGGATGTCTACGATCTTTACATTATGAGTCAATGTCCTTACGGTCTTGAGGCGCTTGTTGACTTCGTAAAATTTATCGATAAAAATCCGGACATCGACTGGAATATCTGGTTTATTGGATCGGTTGAGAATGATTCAATCCTGAGTTCACTTCATGGACCGGCAGAAGTGCGGGAAGAAATGATGTGGCTTGCGGTGAAGAATCTGTATCCATCACGATGGTTTGAGTTCTTAAAAACGATCGCTGATTCATCGATTACTACCGAGATCACTCTTAAGAAAATGGACCTTGCACAGGCAATTATTGATTCGTGGATAGTAAAAAACGGAGTATCACAACTTGCAGGACACTATCTTCGATCCGATCGAGTAAATATTAAAGCATCACCGACACTGCTTATCAATAATAACCCTTACGAAAAACAGTTGACTCTTGAGAGACTCCTGAAAAACAGGTGTGAAGGTAACGGAACAGAAAAATACTGCGACTCATTGCCTCAGTGTATCGATAATTCCGATTGCAGGCAAAAAGGTAAACTTGGAAAGTGTGTAAATAAGAAGTGCGAATTTGTAGAGGCTGTTAAGTTTACATTTACGGTTCTCGTACCTGATTCATCGCGACAAAAACCTGAGGATATGGTGATTGCAACAACAGAAGAGCTTTTTGCCGGTGTGACAATTGAGAAGGTGGCAATGAGTACTCAGAAAGGGAAAGATATAATCAGGCAGTATCAGGTTGATGCTCTTCCATTTTATCTTTTCAGCAGGGATGTAAAACAGGCATATAATTTTGAACAGGTAGAAAAGGGACTGGTTGATAAAAATGGCGGATTGTTTTTTAAGAAAGGAATTGTACGGAGCAATTACTTTTTGAAGCGTTCCATGGAGAAAGGTTCAATTGTACTGTTTGTAGATCCATTTTTTAAAGATATTTCCGGGATACTTAATAGTTTACAAAAAGACACCGCGTTGTATAAAAGAATTACTATTCTGCCAATGTTTTATGATGATCCTCAGAAAGATCTGTGGGGTACCGAGGAGGGATTTCGTCATGAGGAAGCACTCCGATGGTTGACAATGGAAAAGTTTTTTAGCAGTAAGGCAAAATCATATCTCACAGAGTACGCTAAATCTCCCGGTAATTCGTACTGGTTCAGATCACTTGACGGACTATCAATTCCATCCGATACTTTTGTAACGACGCTTCGGGCAAACTCCGATGCACTTCTGGAACATTGGAAACTGTTACTTCAATTGTCAATACGTGAACCGGTTGCAGTGCTGTTTGATAATAGAGAGACTGCGATTGCAGGAAGTAAGAGTGAGCTTGAGGTATTGTTAAGGGGTAGGGGGAAGGGAGCCTTAAGCAGGTAGCAGGTAGCAAGTAGCAAGTAGCAAGAAGTAAGAAGCAAGAAGTAAGAAGTAAGAAGTAAGAAGTAAGAAGTGAGAAGTGAGAGTAAATTTTCGTATGAAAAGGCTCAAAAACGAGCCTTTTTTTACAGGTTACAACATTGAAAAGTATGAATAGTTTTTATGATCAGTTGATTTATTGGATGTGAAATTTAATTGTTTTAAGTACTTCTTCATTTATTGAATTTACTATTGATACACGCCATTCGCCGGTATATACCGATGGAATTGATTTGGCGCTGTATGTTCTCCAGCTTGATGAGCCGATTTTCAGACTGACAGATGCCTGCAGGTCGTCATTATAATACCATCGATGCTGTATCTCGCTGACATCTTTGGCTCCTTTAATTGCAGTAAAACAGTACAATCTTTTCACATTCGGAGGAAATACAGAATCAATAATGTCTGGTTCATTATCCTTGATATCAAGGCATAGTGCAATCCTGTCAACATACGCACCATTTGCGCCGATATTAGATTTGTCGG
>JAAZBG010000131.1 GCA_012513915.1 Fibrobacter sp. | reverse complement strand
CTGGATTCCAGTGTCGGAGCGGTTGCCGGAGCACGAATCTGATTGCGACATTTTTACTAAAAATCGCATCAGGCTGACCGATTGCTTATTTACCAGATATGCAGATGTAGCTATTTTTTACCACGAACACACAGATGATCACATAGCATTGTCAGATGTGCTGTACTGGATGAAACCAGTTTTACCGGAGTAATCCGGTTTTTTTGTTGTTGCTATTTTGTTGCACATTACGTATTATGTAGTATGCAACATTTTTTTATTTATGGAGGTGCTATTTTGAGCGAAATTAAAATTGAAGTAAAAAAACCGCAGACAACACAAGGGTATCGTATTGATGTTGAAACACAGGCTAAATTCCGCGAAATCTGCAAGAAAAAGGGGCTAAAGCCGTCATCTGTAGTATCTGCCATTGTTAAGCAAATTGTTGAAGGTAAAATAAAAATTTAATTATTTTAATTATTTTGTTGCACAATACGTGCAATGATTGTATATTATTAGAGTAAGCAAAACAACAATCAACAGGAGGACAATATGTTTTACAGAATCGAAAATGGTAATGCTCGTATTTTCCATGAATCTGGCGAAATGGTAACACGGATAGACGCAAACGTTTATCCGATTGATTCTTCTCTGTCTGCACGTTATGAACATCCAGAAGGGATTGTTCTGACTGTAGAAGATGCCGAAAAATTAGGTATTGAGGCAGAATAATGTCTGGGTTTGTCAAGAAAAATAAATTCGCAACCAGAGGGCACAATGTCCTCTGGTTTTTTGAGTGCCCTGACTGCGGGGCAGTTGTGATTGACAATGTAAATGATATAAATAGACGCATTCCATGCGGAATAAAATTGCGGCAAAAAACTATGTCGGGACGTCTCAGGTATTGTTTATCTGAGTTAAAAAGCAACAAAATAAGCATTTTGAAATTAGCACGACTTTTAGGATATGACCCTACTACTGTTAACAATTTTATAAATGGCGATTTTATGAAAATTGATCATGATGTAATCCTTTCGGCCTCAACAGTAATAAATACAGAGTTTTTGTATGCGAGGTCTTGCGTCAGATACAGAAATAAAATTGACCTAATAAAAGAGTTTTTAAACAAATAACAATCAACCAATAACTAAACCAGCTCCCTTCGGGGAGCGTGGCAAACAACAACAATCAAAAAATAAAAAGGGGTTAAAGATGAAAACAATTACGACAAAAGCCGGAAATTCTTTAAAAATTCTGAAAGAAGAAGCATTCGAAGATATGGCCGAAATTGCTCTGAAGTACGGCCAAGGCTGCAACTATGAAACAGGCAGGTGTGTCGATGGCTACCAGGTAGATTTCGACGTCGAAGTGACGTTGAAAACAGGCGAAACTGAAAAATTTCATATAGTTTTTCAGTCCTTAGACAGATCAGACAATATGAGAGCATACTCTTCATCTGAGATGAGTACTGCAGCAAAGTACGGATGCGATGCGGACGAATCTGTGAAACTTAATAATTTCACTGGTTACGATGAAGAAATTATTGAAATTTTACAGGATAAAGCTGAAAAGCTTTGTAAAGAGTGGTTTGACAGCAATATCGATGAAGAGAACTCGGAAGAATAATAAATTTCACTGCCGAAAATTACTCAAAAAATACTAATTTTTTCACTGTTTTTGAGTCAAGCCGGATGCTCTGGACCAGTAACCAGACTCCGGAATGTTTCGGAAAACACAGTGCGTACGGAAATAATCCAGGCTGCGGACAAATTGATTTATCTCGCAGAGCAGGAGGCAATGTCTGGAGAGTTGCAAATAGTTAAGAGGTATGATTTCAGTGTTGATCTTGCTGCGCTAAAAAAAGAATTAAAGGATAGAGACAATAGGTTTAAAATTGAAACAAACTACTTAGATTTTTGCAATGAAATAATTTTAAAATGGGGGAAATATGGCAAAAGTAAAAAAAGAACAAACTCTCAAACAGGATGATAATATCTATTTTCGCATCAATTCTACAGTGAAAAAAGATTTTATTAGTAGATGCAAAGAAAAAAACAGGGAATATTCAGAGGTTGTCCGGTCTTTAATTGGCATGGTAATTTCTGATCTCATTGAAATAGAAGAGGGGTAAAGCCGGAATAATCCGGCTTAGTCTTTTTCTATCTGCACAATAGTTTCTATTTGTGCCCCATTCTCTTCGATTACTGTTCTCGAAAAGCCGGTTTTTAGTAATCGATCCGGCTGATATCTTTTTGCCAGTCTCGGATCTTTACACGCCTCAAGAAACTCCGCTAACTGCATTTCGTTTTGCTTATGCCTTATTGTTGTTGTGATTATTTTCATGCAACAAACCCTTTCTAAATCCAAATTGTCTCGAATACATCAGTCTGGTCCCGTCTTCGTAATCAACACGCCAAACACAATTACGACCAGAGCCAACCTTGATTGACTTAACCCTGCCCTGTCTGCACCACTTTACAACTAACTGGGGTGAAACTCCCATAATTCGGGCTACATCCTTGGGAATCATTGTTGCCTCAAAATCAGGCGGGTTGCTAATTATCCAGCGCCATGTTTTAACCGCCCCCCACTTGCCCTTTCTGCACTCAGCAATGACTACCCTGGGATCGACTTTCAAAATTTTTGCAAGGTCTTTAACAAACATTTTACCTCTTTGCTGGTCTCTTTTTGAAACACGATACCGGATTTACTCCCCACTTACCTTTTGGATCTGGTTGTTGATATCCGGATTCACAGATCACACGCGGAAGGAACACTTCTATTTTAGTCTTTCCCCCAATCTTGATTTTTACACAGACTTTCAGATCTGCGACCACGTCAAGATTCAATCCCTTTGCCCGCATCTCTTCTGTCGGAATCCGATCGACATAAATTAGCTGAACCAATTCGACACCCCTAAAGGCTTCGTCCAGAGTTTTAATTGTCGCATCTGCATAGTCGATCGCCCACGACTGTTGGCAAGCATTCAACATACCCTCGTAGTCTTTTTCTTGCCATGCCTTTGCAAATTCCAGATAAGCCCTTTCCGGAGTATTTTCCGGAAGCATCGTAATGTCAACTGGTTTTGAAAATGGATTCTTGTTCATATTGTTTTTCACCTTTCTGTGTCGTTCTGTTTTTTTCTTTTCAATCTCTCATATTCCTTTCTGGCTACTTTTTCTTTGTAAAATAATACGTCTGGAAAACGGCCAAACCCCTGTATGCGAAACAACACTTTCTTTAAATAGTTAACTGGCATTCTTTTAATTAGTTGCCCTCTTTCGGGAAGTAGTTCGTTGTGACTATATAAAAAGTATCGATCTACAGCAGGCTCTAAATAACCTTTTTCAAAACTAACACTCACTACCCAAATCGTTTGCCCCTGCTTTAAATCATTTATACGTGGTCGCTTTCTTTTAGCCATTATTTACCTCCTGTTATTAATTTTGCAATCACCAATCCCAAAATAGCCCCCGCTCCAGCTCCAAAAGAATATATAAACCTGTCAAACCAGTTACCTAAAGCAATCTTCTTCACGTTTACAGTCCATACGAGACTTACTATAAAGCCAACTCCGAACACGCCACATAGTACATTGTTGGCTACCATCCACGTTTGAGCAGTCACAAGTGACACTTGAAGGAATCCTGTTGATATTAGTATTAATTTATTCATTTGCACCCCTGTAGAAAAACTTTTCATCCCTGAAACACATCTGAGGCATTGATGGTGTTCTCACTCCACCACTTTTGCGCTCAATGTATCTTAAACAACTTTCTTTCTTGTCGCAGTCAGGATTTTGGCACCTGCATTCGTCATTTTTGAGCATTAGATTCCTCCAGTATCACACTGATTCTGCGCAGTTGGTCAACAGATAAAAACCAATAAGCATTTCCGCACAATTTGCAGCTTAGATTGTTGGCAAGTTTATTCTGTTCAATTTTATCAAGAATAGCTTGAGTTACTGGTTCTATGTAATGCCTCATATCCCAACGATCTTTTCCTTTGTATGATCCATCTTTATATCTTATTTTACCAATATCAATCTGCCTACCTTTGGTGATATGGGTAATTTTCTCAATCCGCTCGCCCCAAGTGCAATACACCTCATCCCCGACCTTCAATCCGTCAAGCCAATTCTGATATTCCTGATTCATTCTTCTTTAGCCTCCGTATTTACACACAAATCTGGATATAACACTCGAATATTATCTTTCCAGAAAATCTTATTTTCACCTGCATTTTCAATTACCGATTGAACCATTTCACGGGTAGGGCGCACTGGTTTTCTGCCTGTCATCGCTCCAACTATCACTTGTCCGATAGGTTCAGGGATTAAGTAATTAAATCGGCCTATTAATGGTTCAATAGAAACAAACTTTAAATTTCTGTAGTTTTCTCTTGCGTGAAACATCAACTTTTCGTGTTGAATGTCATTGTCGCACTTTTCAAAAGTTAAGCCCAATCTGATATTACCAAGGTGTGGCCAAGACTTATACTGGAACGGGCTTTTTGAAAGAAACATAAAAGTGTGATGTTTGCAGCTTTTACACACATCAAGAATTTCACTTATCATCCAATCTTGCCAGTATTCAGGATCACTCATTGAGCCAACAAAAATTACACTCGGCTTTTTAATTTTAGCAGGATCTTTTAATCTCTCAGGATGCCAAGAAATTCGATTAAAAGGTGTTTTGTTAAACCGGTTATGTATTCCTCTTGCGTAGCAATAAGTACAGCCTCTTTTGCATCCGGTAACTGGATTCCATGTGTAATCACACCATTCAATATTTGTTTTATTCATTCATTCCTCCTCGATGATTTCTATGTCAATCTCTGCAATGTAAAAATAATCCGTAGTGGTATAAATAGCGGTTTCAATTCCCCTCCCCTATCTCTGATTAATCACCTTAATTATAATTGACACAAACAACAGTGTTCCGAATATTGCGAT
>JAAZBG010000130.1 GCA_012513915.1 Fibrobacter sp. | reverse complement strand
TATTGAATCATCATTTCATTTAATCTTTTACTTACTCCGCTTATAATATGGTTATTGGTGCATATTTTCTTCAGCATCTTAAATTATTCAATATTTCAATCGTACACGAATCAACATTACTCGCGGTAACTTATTTACTTTGAAACCAGTTAAGCACTTCATTAATTGACCCATTCGGAATATAATGTCCACCATCATGCACCCTTACAGTGACATCCCATCCTTTTTTCAGTAAAAAGTCAGCTGTTTCTTTTTCCGCCTGTGATTCTTCCATTTTCCCCCAGATAAAATAGGCGGGAATTTTCAGGTATTGTGGAATACAGTCTTTTCTGATAAACGAATAATCAAAATTATATTCAGCACCACCTGATACAGAGCAGTATGCGGTGATAATTTTTTCTCCGCGTTTATCCTTATTTACAGCAACTACTTCATGTGTAAAACTTCCTCCCGATGAAAATCCATACAGAAGAACTTTCTTACTATCAATTGAACATTTTTTCTTTATTGCAACAATCATTTTCTTAATTTTTTTTGTATCCGGATATTTTCTCGTTACATCGTAATCTTTTGGTGCGATTACTATTATTTCTCTCTTTTCTGCTTCATAAGTAAAATTTCCAATAAATTCAACATCTGAAGAACCAAACCGTGGATACAGAACAACCAGTAACGGGTACTTTTTATCAACCGAGTATGATTTTGGCAGGTAGACACTTCCAAGTTCCGGTATACTAAAAATAGCACCGTATTTTATTTCCTGACAGGAATAATTTTTTGAATAGAGCAATCCGAAAGATACAGTAAACAACACTATAAAAGCTGTTTTTGTCATTATAAACTGGGTATGTACGTCTAAACTTACATTCCTCATTTTTACATTTGTCATGCTATCTATTCTTCTCCTGTTTTTAAAGTCAATTTATGAGTTATTATCAATCACACTGGTTAGGTTTGTCATCTGCTTCGTATAAACTCTTCGATATCATCAATGAATGAAATTGTTTCTTTTGAAAGTAATGAAACAATCCTGTTTTTATTATTGTAATCAGTGATACCTTTTATTTGTATTTCAATAATTGCATCTGTATTTTCATCGCTTTGGACTGTTTTGTATTTTTCCCATTTACTTTGAGATAGTAGTTCCAGAACTTCATTTCTTCTTTTTCGGTTAACCGCTGATAGCCAGAGCTCAAACTGAAAAGATCCATAATTAAAAACTACCGCGATTTTTAATCCATTCGTTTTTAAGGATTCTGTTGTAACAGGTAAATATGACATGTCGAGATAGCCGTGATATACTGAAGTGATACCAATCACTTTGCTTCGATAATTTTTTAATTCATTTACTACATCAGAAAAAACATCAAAAATATACCGATAGGCTTTCTGTATTCTGCCTTTACGAAGCTGATCATTTAGATCATTCATTAACTCGTTATAATTATCCATACCGTCTCCAGCGCAATAAATTTGTTATCGCGACATCCATACCGTCGAATATAAATCAAGGTCGGGACAATTTGCGACAACAGACATGAGTTATGGTTTTTTGCAGTTTGAATTCAGGAGCACCAATTGTAACAGGTCACAGAGCGCTGTTAATGCGATGCATTTTATTAATTGAAAAGCACATCGTTTCGGGTGCACCCGAAAAACGCCTGCGCTCCGGGAGCGCAGGTCTGTATAAAATTTGGTTTTCGCAAACAGTGTGGCTTGACAGGAACTTGATGATGTTTTCCAAAACGGATCAGAGATAATGAATCAATTCTTACAAATGCAGATACATTATCGGATTCTGCCTGGTTTTTATCTATTTTATTAAACCTACAATCTGGGGAAACAGGTTAGAAATTAACTTTTTTAATCAAACTAAAATATTGAGAATAAGCACAAATAAGTATATGTTGACAAAAATACTACTTTCGATATTTCTTTTGCCGTTCTATATCTACGGGGTACTTCTGCTGCCGTCGGAAAATAAAGCGATATATTTACCAGGAGTTGAAGCGGATGCAATGTGGAAAAATCATACATTACCAACAGGTGTACCACTATGGATCACTTTTGATGACAACCATGAAGGAGGATCATCCGGGAATATTGCGTGCAGTGTTTCAGATAGTGTGCAATGGATTTATTGTAAAAAACCCGGATTCCCCTGGCCATACATCGGCTTATCTCTGGTGCTTCCAGGAGATACGGTATCATATAATCAATATTCATATAAAAAAGATGATTCCCTTGTAATGGTGTTACGATCAAATCATGAATCCACCATTAAACTTCAGATGGCAACGTATGATCCATTATTTACAAATCCTGATGATGATCGCAGCTACAGAGTTCTTGAAACATATATCACTGTAAAAAAAGAGAACCATAGAGTAGCCGTTCCTCTGGGTGAATTTAAAACTGCTGCATGGTGGATGCAGCGTTATAAAGTACCTCCGGAAAAAAATGATCTCCACCTTGACGCTATCTGGCGAATTGAATGGGAATTCGATGGCCCCGACAGACTTGGAAAAATCGATACGTTGATTATCAGCCGGGTTGAACTAAAACGTCAGTCCTCAAAAAACGCGTATATTTTAGGAATTATGGCCATCACCATGTTAACAGGAATCGGCATACGAAGGAAAATTACAAACAGGAAAAAAATAACATCTGCAACTGTTGATGCAGGCATCCCCACACAACCACTTCAACCCATGCCACTTGTAACTGAAGCTGGAGAATGGGAGCGGGTACTTTCTTATTTACAAAATAATTACTTTAACGCAGAGCTCAATTTGCAAAAAGTAGCCGCGGAACTTGGCTTTTCCGAATCAAGGTTATCGCGTTTAATCAACGAACACAATCCGGATGGATTCCGGTCATTAATCCACGATTTGAGGATAACGGAAGCAAAGCGTTTGTTATCAGAAACAGAGTTAAACATCTCTGAAATTGCATTCAAATTAGGATACGCCGCCTCAAGTCATTTCAATCGTGAGTTTAAGCAGCGTGCCGGTAGCACACCTTCAGGTTTTCGGAAAGAGAGTGTTAGTGCTTGAGATATCCACTGTCAGTGCTATCGCAAACCAAGGGGAGCTTCTCTTCCCTTTGAAACCACTGACCAGCCTTTTTTTATCTAATAACAATTTTTCTAATCATTAGCAATTCTCAACTGTTAATGGCTGCGGTTGTTTTCCATCAATGTCTTGTATGTTGTATTTTATGGCTAATTCTGCACTCGTGAACTTTTTACCACTTAACAATAAGTTTTCTTTATCAAGTGCGATTTGCACAATTACCCTGCCACTAAATTCAGTAGATTCAGAATTATTTAAATTAAAATATTGACTATTTTTCATCACGGATTCAGTTCTCACTAATCCGGGATATAAAGTAATTACAGATACATTATGTTTATTTAGCTCATAGGCCATGCATTCAGTCATTTTATTGGTTGCCGCTTTTGCAACCGAATATGCAACTCCTTTGTCATTGCGGTCTGCTGCCCAAAATGAATAGTTTATTATTAATCCATGATTTTGAGCCAGCATAATTTTACTTGCTAAACTGCTTGTTACAAAATGAGCCCGGACCCCGGCATCAAACATTTTTTCCCAACGCTGGAAAGGCATGTCCCAAAATCCTTTTTCTGTCCAAAATGCAGACCCATCAGTAAAGTATTCATATCCACCCCAAACGGAATTTACAAGAATATCCAGAGTGTTGTTCTCCGACTGTATTCTATTAATTACACGTTCTGTTTGTTCGTCGCTTGTATGATCACATTGAATAGCGATACATGTACCATAGTTATTGTTGATCTCATTTTCAGTTGAATATATCGAACCTGGAAGATTTGAAGAACTTTTATTCTCTTCGATAGTTCTGCCGGTAATATAAACTTTAACACCTTCTTTTGCTAACGCGATAGCAGTTCCTTTTCCAATTCCTCTACTTGCACCAGTTACAAGTGCCACTTTTCCATTTAACATTGTTTAACCCCGGGGACGAAATTTTAAAATATTATTTTTCTGTGAATGTGGGTAATTGACAACCGACGTTACCAACTTTCCTGACGATTTATCACTCTGTAACATTACTTCAATTTTATGTGCTATTTCATCTTTTTTACCGGCACGTTCGGCAGCCATACACACAAGTGCTGATCCATTCCATTTATAAACTCCCGCCCTAAGATATCGCGTTCCCATGTATGTTTTACAGTTTTTTCTTTCATGGTCTCTTTTTAGTGATATGGTTGAATAAATAAGAATAGCTGATAGAAAATATATCTAATCCTGAAGTTTAGGAAACCATGATCATGAAGTGATCAATAGTTTATAATATTGCTTCCAAGCGCTGAAAACGCGAAATACAACAACCCGGGCTGGTGGCCCGGGTTTATACGAACCCATAATCTTTCATAAGCCCTGTAAGGGCGGACACCCGTTGCGCAGTCGCATTCGCAAATTGTCCGAACTGTGATGTGTATGATTTTTTTGATAGACATGTTTTTTTGAATTAATATTTCTGTTCGATCTTTACAACAGTGAAATAATCCGACCGGAAACCGGTCGTCGAGCGGAGTCGAGACGACATTCTCTCATGAATTATCAGAATAAATTATTATTTACTTTGCAAGTTAATTCATCACCACGTGAAATTTTCATTATGCAGTTATTGCATGCTATACATCTGTTAATCGAAGCTGAATTATTTGTAGCAACCTTCCGTACCCAATTAGGATCTGCAATTAAAGCTCTTCCAATTGCAACAAAATCTGATTTATCATGCACTAAAATATCTTCTGCTACTTCAGGAGTATGAATACGTCCAACACTGATAACTGGTATTCGTACCACTTTTTTAATTGAATTTGCTAAATCGGAAAATACACCAAGAGGCTGATTAGCATTTGGTGTAACCCTATATTCACCATCGGTTCCGATTCCAGCTGATACGTGTAATATATTAATACCTGCGTTTTGAAGTTCAAATGCAAGCTGTTGTGATTCCTCAATAGTAACACCATTTGGCATAAATTCGTCTGCACTAAAACGATATGATATTATGAAGGATTCTTCGATATTGTTTCGAATGTTTCTCACACATTCAATTGCAAATCTCATTCTGTTATTTATACATCCACCATATTTGTCAATTCTAAAATTCGTTCGTTTTGAAAAGAATTGAGCTAAAAAATAACCGTGTGCACCATGAATTTCAATACCATCACATCCAATTTTTTTGCATGCTAATGCAGCATTTATAATCTGTTTATAGCACAGTTCAATATCAGAAATACTTGCTTGTTGATATTGGCCAAAAGAATATGGTGCTAATTTCTTAGCTGAACCAGGTATATCATCAGATAATACTAATTGAATGAATAGTTTTGTATTGTATAGATGTATATTTTCTACAAATCTACGAAGTTTATCGATGAAAACATTATCTGAAAACTTATTTACACAGATGCTTTCAGTGATGATTAATCCAACACCGCCATCAGCACGTTTCTGATAGTAAGATTGTGCACGATCTGAAGTCATATCAAAATGGGTACACATTGGCGCCATAATAATTCTATTTTTTATTAACAACCCGTTGATATCTAATGGATCAAACAGTTTCATTTATTCGTGCACTATCCTTTTAAACATTTTTACATGTCGTCCGCTTGCATTCAGTCACATACAAATAATGTGCTGCCATTCAATAAACACCATTTCATCAGGCTTATGCTGCTTACCTTAATAATTATGAACTCTCTAGCTTCAATGTGACAAAATAATCTATCGTATGACCTGTCATACTATATTTATCATCATAATTTTGAGCTGTAAATTTCACATAGGACTCATTTACTAAACGAACCGCGTCATAGGCCCAACCGACGCGCTTTCAAAACTCGCTTATTGTACACAAGGATCTGCTTTGCCAGTCGATCGTTACGCGTCACCAGTCACCGCACCTTGCGCACCCAACGATCAAACAGTTGAAATCGCTTTCATAGTGTTTTTACAGTTTGAAAACGTTCGATGGTATGCGGGATTGTAAAAAGGTTTTAAACATTATCAATGTGTCAAGACTTGTGCTTGAATTCAAACTGTTGAAATAATAATTCTGATCTAATTTACCATATAGTCAAATACCATCTTCACTCTTAACTACTGAATTCCAGCTACTGGCTACTGGATTCTTTTCAAAATTGCGCACCCTCCGCCAGATAATGAAGGGAACGAGGAGAGGCTATGCCGGAGATTGCTTTCGAAGGACAAACTCCTACACATCGAAAACAATATTGACAATGATCGCCTATTACGGCTTTTTCCTGAACAATAATATTCTTTACTGGACATTTTGATGAACAAATCCCACACGCGTTACACTTTGTCGTATCGACTTTCATTTTCAGAATTTTTTGGTGCCACTTATATTCAGTTATACTAAAGAGTGCATGACTAAGACGATACATTACCTCTGATACTATTGGTATACGATTCCAGCTAAGATCTCCTGCTATGAGGTTGTTAACAAAATCCTCTGCCCGTCTCAAACCTTTTTCGACTCGAGTCCTGCGGCTATTTTCCGGAAATTTCACGAATAAATTGGGTGGCATTTTGAACTCTTCAAACCCCAATGTACGGAAGCCTTTATTGGCAAGTATCGTTTTTAATTTCCCCATGATCCCCCAAAGTGATGTTCCACCCATTGTATCAAAGGCAAAGGCATAATTTCCATGTACCGTATCAATCTTTTGTAGAAAATCAAAAACGATTGGATACGTTGAGAATCCTGCAATTGGAAATCCTATTCCGATCACATCACTGTTCCCAATCGATATTGTAGTAACATTCTCGATGTTAATTAGTGTAGCCGTAAATCCTTTACTGTTGAAAGTCTCAACAATTTTTTTTGCAATTATTTGCGTATTACCAGTTCCAGAGAAGTAATAGACAATGATCTTCTGATCAGGTGCTAATTTAACTTTCGATTTCATAATTTTATGATTCCTCCTGCTTTATTTCCTTTTGCGTGCGGCGCATCTGTCTTTTTGTTTTTTCATACGGTGGGATTTTTTGACTAACAGCGGCAAGGGGGAACCGAAAGGTTCATACTTTGTACCTCTGTTTGTTCCACATACCACCACTTTATCACGCTGTAAAATCAGAAAAAGTTAACATTATATTCTAACGACCCATTAAACACGACCATTAAGAACATCGAAAAACAACTGGACAATCGATGCAAAAATATCAGGCCATTCACAGGCGTCCTGCGCCTTACAAATAGAAAATTAATCATTGTGGGTGCAGATGTCAATGGGTGGCGGCATTTTGCAAAATATTCTCCGACGTACAACAAATCTTTAATTTATTCTATAAATGGTTCTGTTCCGGATTTGATTAAATCAATAAGTTCATTATCCATAAATTGATAATTGTCAGGAATTTCTAATGAATAGATATTTGCTCAAGAGTACCGAGTTCTAAGATACTTTTTCACCATCCTCTTTTGCAATTTTGATTTTTGTAATCGAGTGTTCTATTGCTAAATCAGTCCATTCCGCAATTAAAGCCTTAAATTTTTTGAATGCTT
>JAAZBG010000129.1 GCA_012513915.1 Fibrobacter sp. | reverse complement strand
CATTATAAAAATGACAGCAGATTATCCAGATAGTATTTTCTAATGGACATCGTTAGCATAATATAAATGAACTAAATTTTTTATATAGTACAAATTGTTAAGAATATATTCACATTAGAGAATAGTTTCATTGTTCCCTTTTCTAACATTATATTTTCCTACCAATAAAATACACATCGTGTCTCCAGGGTTGGTTATATAACTTATAGAAGTCTTTTCTGTATAATTGCTCGAATTTTCTTAAAAATTTTTCTACAAATTCTGTTGACAGCCTTATAGAATGTCCCACATCATATATAGAACTTACAATTTCTTCTAAGTTATCTTTTTGTATTGTAGCTTCTGAAAAAACTATAGTACCATTTTTATTTAATTGGTCGTATAACTTATTGAAAATTAAAGGTATGTCATAGCAATGTTCTAGCACATTTATTAAAACAATGACATCAAATTTTAACTCTGAATCAATATTTTCTATTGAGCTGCATAGCCTGTTTACTTTGTAACCACAAAGATTATCACCTTTATATGTACAATTTTTATGTTTTATATAACTGTCAATTAGAGGATCTAAAAGAAAAACTTTTTTCACGCTTTTAAACTTATTAAGTATTAACCTACTATTAGTAAAAGGACCACACCCCATTTCTATATAGTTGTCAACATCCAATTCATTAAGAATGTTATAAGAATCAAACCTATTGTAATGTTCAATATTTCTATCATCAGAATGAGCTTTTTGTTTTTTCATCGCAAAATTTAACTCATATTTCTGAGCTTCTTTCCATCGCATTTCACTTACGCTTACAACCCCATCATCACTTAAGAACATTAGATCATTTTTTTCCTTAATTAGACCAGCAGCCTTTTTTCCTTGAAAAAGTTTACCTTTAGAATCAACAAATATCTTATCCAATTCCTAATCCTTTCTAAATATTATTTCTAAGAATGATCTTGCATATCAGAGAATATTATTCTTCAATAAATTATTAGATTCAATTCGTAACTGCAACAGTGCAAGATTTATTTTTAATATATTTTTTTCAATTTCTCTTTATAAAAGTATTATGTATTTCTGTAAAGAATACACCGTAAGGCGTTTTGTATCCCAGACATTTTCTTGGCCTATTGTTGAGTCATTCCATTATTCTCTTTAAATCATTTTCTTCCAGTGACAAAACATCACTTCCTTTTAGTACATACTGCCGTATTGACCCATTAGTATTTTCGTTCAACCCTATTTCCCTGCCTCCTATACGTTCTCGCTTTTCAACAATTTGATGGGACGTTGGTCAATTGAAATACGATTCTTTAGATGACCGCGATAATTATGTCCGGAGCCATAACGATTTCAGCGCTTTTTACGTGACTGCCGCAGATGACTATAAAGAGTGCCTTGAGCTTTATCCTGCCAGATTGTCTGAAAAAGAGTTTCAATACTTATAGAAATGTAAACTCCATCCTAAGATAGTTGGATACCTGTTCGGGGCACCAATCCATGCTTAGGTATGATTTCGCTAATGCAAAATTTTCTTTAGAAATTCGGTAAGCACGGTGAGCAAATTTACGACGTGTCATTGACAATTAATGTGCTTGATTTACCCGGTATCCACATTTTCCCTTATTACGCCAGCCTTCTCGTTACACGGTTGATGCTGATCGGTTAAGATAGGTACTAATACTTAATTTCTGTTTTTTGTGTGTAAATCATCTATCTTTCTTCAAGGGTCAAATGCTGATAGTAGTTCATTAAGCTGCTCCTGTTAGTGGTTTGAATTGTTGCAAACCAATATCGTATTTGGCCTAGCATTTTACACTAACGGTTGCTGTTACTACTCGAATTCACCTTCTTCTTACCATATTTTATTCTCAGAAACGAGATCTTACTGCGAACAAAAATTCGTTCTTTCTTTGACAACCCTATACCATAAATTACAGCAGTAGTTGACATAACACATACACAACAGACGCAAAAAAGTCGTGTGATTCCACACTGCATGCCCAAGCAAACAATTAAGGGAATAATTGATGACAGTACAGCAACAGCTACCACATTCAACAGTACATAACGTAGATAATAAATTACTGGAAGTTTAATCATACCGCGTAGGAAATAAAGACTTGCAAAGCAACTCGCAAACAATAATATTATTGCTATAACAAGAGTGCTTTGCGGAGAGAGCCCTAGTCGCAGTGCGATATATGAAAATGGAAAGTTAAGTGACTGTAACCCGCCAACAACGATCTGATAAGTTTTAATGTTTCCAGTTGCAAGTATTGCAGTAGTCAATGTACCAGTCAGTGTCTGAGTTATTGCAAAAACAAGTGATAATTGAACAAATACGACCGCATAATCAGGAACAACTTTTAGCCAAAGTTTCAACACGCTCTGCGTTTCAACGAGAACAGGAAGTGACAAAAAGAACATCAGATAAAATGAAAAACGAGCACCTTGTAAAATCAGACTAACCATATATTTTCGGTCATTACTAGCATACGATTTAGTAATCTGCGGATTTAATGCTGTCATAAAATTATTGACAAATCCGCTTACAGCCGCCTGCACTTGTAAAGCTATACCCATGGCCGCATTTACAACAACACCATAAAACATATTCAACAATATATTTACACCTTGCTTCATTAACACGAAAGCACTTACGCCAATAAAATTCCACCCTGAAAAACTCGCAATTTTCCAGAAAATATCTTTATTCCATAGTAGTCTAAATTTACATTCATCAAAATTTCTTTTACAGTAATACCCATATAACAAAAGAACCATTATAGATACTGATAGAACAAGAACGGCATAAAATTTTAACTTGTCAAACATTCCAAAATAAAGCACAAAAACAATAGCCAGTTTCAAAACAGCCTCTATTATCCCAATATACGCAAATGCTTTCATTCTCTCATGAGCTATTATTGACGCATTATAAGGAGTACTTATCAAACCAATTATAAAAGAAAATAGTGAACATTGATATACCCAGTTAGCAGCCTCCATTCTGAAAGATGCAATATTTAAATGCGTATTCAGAAACCAAAGACCAATGGTTTCTGCAAGTATAAAAATGACAATCGCTAAAGTAAAATGAATTATAACAACAACCGAAAATGTCTCCGCCAGCTTCCGGTCTGAACTTTTTCCTAATTCAAAGGTAATAAAACGCTGTGATGCCATCGACAGGCTTGCATTTATCAATGCGAACATCGTAACCACACCACTTACAACATTATAAATGCCAAAATCTTCAACACCAAGAACATTTAAAATAATTCTTGATGTATAAAGTGCCACTCCCATTATAAAGAGCATCCGAAAATAGAGCATCAACGTATTTTTAGCAATGCGCGTATAGTTTTGTGATGTCATTACTACCGATCATTTTTTTATCACCAATCAAATCCGCAATTCTCTCACTCGCCAACCCATCCCACAGCTCCGGAATCGCGCAACACTTCCATTTACCCTGCAATGCGTTCATCGCATTGTCAATTATCTTCTGCGAATCAGTACCAACCACCACATTCGATCCTACTTCAACAGTGATCGGCCGCTCGGTGTTTTCGCGAATGGTAATGCAGGGGATTTTAAGCGCTGTTGTTTCTTCCTGTAAACCGCCACTATCAGTCACCATTAGTGCAACATCTTTCCATAAATATAAAAAGTCGTTATAGTCAAGCGGCTGTGTTGTAATTATACGCTCTGTATCAAGCAGGTGTCCAAGGTTGAACTGCTCAATATTCTTCTTTGTCCGCGGGTGTATCGGGAACACCACCGGTGCAGTTTTCGATACGACATTTATAGCAGTAAGAATTTTTTCCAGGTTTTCTTTATTGTCAACATTTGACGGCCGGTGCATGGTCATGCAGATATACTTTTGGGGTAGTTGTTTTTTTATGGCAACCACTTCTCCCAGCACCTTCATTTCGTCAAGTGTTTTGAGCTGATAAAAAAGGTTGTCGATCATGACATGACCGACAAAATGAACGTTCTCAGAAGCATGCCCCTCTTTGAGCAGATTTGATGTGGCCTCTTTTTCAGTAGTAAAGAACAGGTCGGTAATTGCATCGGTCGCAAGACGGTTTATTTCTTCAGGCATTGTGCGGTCACCCGAACGCAGACCAGCCTCAACATGTGCAAGAGTGATATTAAGTTTTTTTGCTGCAAGCCCTGCAGCAATGGTCGAATTTACATCACCGACCACAAGCACCACATCGGGTTTTTCCTTGATACAAATCTCCTCAAACCGCACCATGATCTCTGCAGTCTGCACGGCATGAGACGCTGAGCCAACCTGCAAATTGTAATCAGGATCGGGAATCCCCAGCGATTCAAAAAATGTTCCGGACATGTTTTTATCGTAATGCTGCCCGGTATGGATTAGAACCGGTGTAAGTCCGGGATGCTTTTTCATCGCCCTTATGATCGGTGCAATTTTCATAAAATTTGGTCGCGCACCAGCGACAAGAAATACTTTTTTTGCCATCAGTCTTCTATATTCCATTCCACTGCAAAAAACTTATAATCTATTAAACTAATATTACTAACAGAATTAGACAACAATAATGCTTACCAGCACTATTGCCTTACACGGTAAATACTACAAGGGGTTAGGGGATATCAAGGAGAAAAGAGGGGAAGTGGGAAGTGACGAGTGACGAGTAACTAGTGACTAGTGGGAAGAATTGGGCGGCATCTGTTTCGTCCTGGTCTTTCCTCAACCTCAACCTTTACCTTAACCTTCTTATCTTCCTTTTCTTCCTCCTCCTGCGCGCGCCGCGGCTCCGAGAGGTATGTTTTTGCTGGTCACGCGTTACGTGTTACTGGTCACTTCATCTTCTCAATCACTTCCCAATACCCACCTTTTGCAGGTCCGATATGCTTAATAATGCCTTGTTTTTGAAATAAATTAAGATACCGTTGAACTGTTCTTTCAGATATTCCAGCTAGTTGTGCGATTTTCGATGCAGATATATTTTTATTCTGATTAATCAGATTTATAATGATTATTGCTGTTTTATTTCCTTTTTCTACGACATTTTCTACGACATTTTCTACGACATTTTCTACGACATTTTTGGCTGTGGCAGAGTATACCGTTACCATAAAACCACCGTTTATTTCCTCAAATAGTGGTGGTTTTCCTGTCCCTGAAAAAGCATCACAGATTCGTTTTATTCCAGATCCATATTTTTCTATAAGTCCTGCCTCTTTAAAAAGTTCCGCGATCTGTCTGTTGCGTAATGTTGAGACATAATGTCCGGAAATCAGCATTTCCACAGTCAGATCATCAGGAAGTTTTCCAGGATTGAATACCGAAATATGATCATTAAACACTTTCACAATTGTATCAGATGGGCTAGTGTAATCACGATGGACAATTGCATTCAGAACGATCTCTCTTAATGCGTCAAGCGGGTATTCCCAAATCTCCTGACGTTGAGGAGCCCCTGATATTTCGTATCGTTTACTTATGTGTTTTCTAATAAATTCAAGAATGTTATCAACTTGACTGAAAAGGTCATTTTTGAGACGTATTCCATCTTTTATTATCGTTTCTGTTTCAAATCGACCAAGTTCAACTGTCGATGTATGAGATTCCCCCGTCATAAATAGCAAATAACAGCCATTGGAAATTCTGCCATCCCGTTCAAGTTCAAATTTCTTAAGAACATTCAAAGGGCTATCCTGAATTGGAATAGTCCGGTTACGATTTGACATTTCAATAAAACGTACAACCTTATCAAGATCAATGTATTCTATTGCATGTTGATTGTCAATGTGATAATCCCAGCTACGGTTAAAGGTTCGCAAATGAGAATTAACAACTTCCTCAATTGTCATTACATGATTTGAGTTCCCTTTTCGTCTATAGTATCTTCCCTTACAGGCTACCGGTTTTACCGGATATTCAGGAATGGATAGTACGGCTACTTTTTTTCCAGCAATAATTATCTCTTCAATATCAGGAACAATTGATGGCGAAGTTGTATTCTTAATCTGATTGGTCCATTGCTGGAAAGTTTCCTGCGATATTTCAACGCCCTCTGGCACTCCCATATTGTTTATTCCTACAAATACAGTGCCCCCTGAAGCGTTAGCAAATGCACAAAGAGATTCTATAACTTCCTTTCCAAAGGAAGTTTTAAATTCTACTTTTTCTGATTCACCATTAGGAAGTTTTATTGACATAGTTTTTTTTATCATTTTATGCTAATTGTTGACACAAAGCAAACAGGTTTGTCGTGCCGTTTTAAAGCAGAGATTATTCGCCCCAACCAAACGAGCAATCCTCTCACTCGCCAACCCATCCCACAACTCCGGAATCGCACAACTCTTCCACTTCTCATGCAACGCAATCATCGCATTGTCAATTATCTTCTGCGAATCAGTACCAACCACCACATTCGATTCGATTTCAACGGTGATAGGCCGCTCGGTATTTTCGCGAATGGTAATGCAGGGGATTAGACAACAATGATACTTAACTGTACTATAGCCTTACCCGATAAATACTACAAGGGGTTAGGGGATATCAAGGGGAAAAGAGGGGAAGTGGGAAGTGGGAAGTGACGAGTAACGAGTAACAAGTGATGAGTGGAGAGTGACGAGTGGGAAGAATTGGGCGAAAGCCATTTCGTCTTTGTCTTTCCTCAACCTCAACCTTTGCCTTAACCTTCTTCTCTTCCTTTTCTTCCTTCTCTTCCTCCTGCGCGCGCCGCGGCTCCTCGAGGTATGTTTTTGCTGGTCACGCGTTACGTGTTACTGGTCACATCTTCTTCCGGACACCAATTTCGATCAATTCTTCTTATTAATCAAATTAACAACCAGCTTTATTATTGTTTCTTTTTCCTCAGGCCGACTTTCTGCGATCATCAACGTTAATGCTACAAGTGCATTGTCCTGAATTCGCCGGCTTCCATCTTTTTTGTAAAGAATCTTATTGCCCTCAAGAAACCATAAAAAGAGAAATGCTGCTATTCGTTTGTTACCATCAACAAAAGAATGGTTTTTCACTATGAAATACAACAGATTAGCAGCTTTTTCCTCTATAGATGGATATACTTCTTCTCCATCAAATGTCTGGTATATTGCAGCAAGAGAACCTTTAAGTGATTCATCTTTTTCTTTTCCAAAGTAACCAGTGTTTCCGGTTTGTTTTCCAAGTTCTGCTACAGCTTTTCTTACAGCAGCATAATCTATCTGAAAAGAACCATCTCCACTTGTTTCTTCGATCGTAAGTGTTTGATGATCATAACGATCAAGGAGATCAAGCGCAAAAGTATAATCAGTAATAACCCGTAGTAAGCCTGTTGCCTCATCTGCAGAAAGAGGTTTTCGCTCAATTATATTTGATAATAAACTAATTGCATTTTCTAATTCTCTAATTTTTTGTGTATGCTCGCTTAAAAACTTTGAATTAAGCGAATAGCCATTAATCAAATACTCTTTAAGAATTTTATTAGCCCAAATTCTAAATTCTGTACCTTGTTTTGATTTAACCCGATATCCAATAGAGATTATTACATCAAGGTTATAGTAGTCAACATTGTATTTCTTACCATCTGCCGCAGTTGTTGCAAAATTTGCAATAACTGAACTCTTTTCCAGTTCATTTTCATTAAAAACGTTGTTAATATGCCTTGAAATTACTGATTTGTCCCTATTAAATAATTCGGAAATCTGATTTAAACTGAGCCAGACTGTTTCTGCTTGCATTCTTACTTCTAAAGCTGTTTTACCATCAGGTGTTTTGTATAGTATTAGAGTATTTTCAGTTTTCATTAAATTATTTCAGATGATTAAAAGTAGAGATAGTGACTCGTGACAGATCGGTAGTATTGTTTACACGATGATTATTAATTAACCACAAAGGACACAGAGAACACAGAGATAAGAATTTTTGGGGTTTAAAAATCTGATTTACACTAACATGTTGTAAGTCCAACCCTAATTCTCATCATTTTTCTTAATTCTATCGTTTTTTCTTCCCTCTGTGTCCTCTGTGTTCTCTGTGGTAAAACTGAATTTATCTATCTGCATATCGGGTTCTATTGGGCACGTAATCCACTTAT
>JAAZBG010000128.1 GCA_012513915.1 Fibrobacter sp. | reverse complement strand
CTCCTTGATTGCAGGGAGCGTTTTTTATTGGTACCGGAAAGAATTTATCGTGAGATTTTCATGTGAAAATTGCGTGAGATTCAACAGGTGCTCCACCAGTAGATGAAGAACATTTTAAAGTACCTGGAAATGTTTACAGAATGGGTAGGCATCCGATTCAAATTGATCTTTTATCGAATGCAATTGGAATAGACACTGCAAAAAGTATAAAAAGAGCAGAAAAGTTAAAAATGACAATATATTAATAAAGGTAATTTCTTTTGATGACTTGATAGAAAGTAAAAAAGCAACAGGAAGATTACAGGATTTAGCAGATGCAGAAAAACTTGTCAAGATAAGAAATGCCAAGAAAATCAAAAAAACTAAAACCATAAAAAAGACAGCGCGGGAATAGGAGAAGACGGGCCAGGTACAGACAAACAACACACCAATAACACTGCGGTCGCAAAGCCTCCCTTGGCCTGACGGCACATTGCCTTCCACAAAGCCTCCTGGCGACGTCGTTATTGGTGGGAACGTTGTTGCGGCCCCAGGCCGCTTGTTAATAAACAGGATAGGTACAGGGACGTACCTTGACGTTCCGGTGTTTCATCACCGCGAGCTCACGGAGAGGTGCGTGTGCTGTGATCCTGTCACAGTGGGTGCAAAGCTCTCCGGAAACTGCACCGAAGTCCGCAAGGACGGGAGAATTGCCGTGATCCCGAAGAAATATCGGGACTCCGATTAGTTCCATAGTTGGGTGAGGTGTCCGCTCTGTGTGCTATGGTTAATGTAACTGTATATTGAAATCATATGCTACTGATCATTATTTGCCTGTTACATCTTTATTACACAGTTGAACAACACCCTCACGGCAATGTATAATGCAATTGAGCCAATCCAAAGACATCTGTCCGTTGTGGTCAGATAAGAAAGGATGAAACAATTGAGCATGTCAGAAAAAAACTTGTTTTGCATTCAGGATAACGAATCACTATGTGAATCCAACATGTTTCTGAACAATATCCTGAATGCCGCTGGTGATCCTTTCTTTGTAAAAGACGAGGAGTCCAAATTCGTTTTTGTCAACGATGCTCTATGTACTATGTTAGGGATTGCACGGGAGAACATACTTGGAAAAACACTGGGTGAATCATTGCCGGAAGATCAGATGAAGCATTTCCTGAAAATCGACAAATTAGTCCTTGAATCCGGCGAGGAGAACCAGTGTGAAGAATTGCTCACCGGAAAAGATGGGAAAATCAGAACTATAGTAACCAAAAAAACGCGGTATGTTAACGAACACGGAAAGAAACTTTTAATTGGAGTGATACATGACATTACTATACATAAGCAGACTGAAGAACGGCTGAAGGACATTGAATGGATGCTCACCCCAAAGCTGCCACCAGATAAAGGCCCTCCGACTGACACTACAGGTAACTATGGAGACCTGACCGAATTGAATGTAAACGGTATTATCCTGAAATCCGTTGGCCAGGAACTTTTAAGGGAAGTTGCTGAAGACTATCTGGGACTGCTTGGAACATCCTCTGCAATCTATGAGGTAAACGGCGATTATGCCTTTGGAATTTTTGCTTCACGCTGGTGCCAAACGATGGACCGTGCCTCGCGAAAATTATGCGATACTTCGGATAATATAAAAGCATTAAATTCAGGCCGGTGGCTGTGTCATGAATCATGCTGGACTAATTGTGCCCGTATTGCCATTGCTGAATGCAGGCCTGTGGATATTGAGTGCAACGGTGGTATCAGGATGTACTGTGAACCGATCAAGGCAGGTGATAAAGTAGTGGGTGCGATTAATTTCGGCTATGGTGATCCTCCACAGGAAAAGGCAAAACTCCAAAAGCTCGCTAATGATTACAATATTCAATATGATGACCTCCTTGCCGAAACCAAAACGTACCAATCGCGCCCACTATTTATTATTGAACAGGCAAAAAAACGCCTTCATGCTACTGCAAGGCTTATCGGGTCGATGGTGGAGCAGAAACAGACTGAACTGGTGTTACGAGCTGAAAAAAAACGTGCCGTGGAAAGTGAAATGCGGTTTAAGGCATTGCACAACGCCTCCTTTGGCGGCATCGTTATCCATGACAAGGGGCTGATTCTGGATTGCAATCAAGGACTATCTGAGATCACCGGATATTCTCAGCAGGAGCTCATCGGCATGGACGGTTTATTATTAATCGCCACACAGAGCAGACAGTGGGTAATGGATCACATCCTGGCCGGGTATGATAAGCCCTATGAGGCGGTCGGCGTTCGTAAAGATGGACGGGAATATCCAGTTCGCCTTGAAGGCAGACAAATTCCCTATCACGGCAAAGAGGTACGAGTGGTAGAATTCCGTGACATTACTAACCAGAAACAGGCGGAAGAGGCGTTGAGAGAAAGCGAAAACCGGTTGCAGAAGATCTTCGATATCCTGCCCATCGGCTTGTGGTTTGCCGACAAGACCGGCAAACTCCTGCGGGGAAATCCCGCCGGCGTGAGTATCTGGGGTGCGGAACCCCGCGTGGACCCATCCCGGTATGGCGTGTTCAAAGCCCGGCGCCTGCCTTCCGGCGAAGAGATCGGCTCTGATGACTGGGCACTCACCCATACCATACGCGAAGGGACGACCACCCTGGACGAAGTGCTGGAGATCGATAGCTTCGACGGCCAGAAAAAGATCATTCTTAATTTCACCGCCCCTGTGCTGGACGACAACGGCGCGATCCTGGGTGCCGTGATCGTCAATCAGGACATCACTGAGCGAAAACAGGCCGAGGAGGTCATCTCTGCGGAAAGGGAACGTCTCGCAGTAACCCTGCGCAGCATTGGTGATGGGGTTATCACTACCGACATTAATGGAACTATCGTCTTAATGAACAAAGTAGCCGAAGAACTCTGCGGTTGGAAGCAGAATGAAGCACAGGGCAAACCACTCTCCTCGGTTTTCAATATTATAAACCAGAGCACCCGTGAGCCTCATGAAAGCCCTGTTGCAAAAGTGCTTGCTTCCGGACAAATCATTGAGTTGGCAAATCACACACTCCTCATTTCGCGTGATGGCACAGAGCGGTTAATTGCAGATTCCGGCGCACCTATCAAGGACAGAGACAGTAAGACGATAGGTGTTGTTCTGGTTTTTCGTGACATGACGGAAAAAAAGAAACTGGAAAGTGCTTTAGAGGTGTCGTCAAAACTTGAATCATTGGCAGTGCTCGCCGGTGGCATTGCCCATGATTTCAACAATCTTCTTGGCGGTATCTATGGATACATAGATATGGCCATAGAATCAGCGAAAGACGTGCAAACCGCTGAATTTCTTTCCAAAACAGTTTCCACCATTGATAGAGCCAGGGCTCTGACACAACAACTGCTTACCTTTGCTAAAGGAGGAGCACCTGTTCAGAAAATTGCGCCATTGTTTCCCTTTGTGCAGGAAACCGCACAGTTTGCACTCAGTGGAACAAATGTTTCCTGTGATTTCAACATTCAACAAGATCTTTGGAATTGTAATTATGACCGGAATCAGATCGGCCAGGTTATCGACAATCTTATTATCAATGCCCAGCAGGCAATGCCGGTTGGCGGCAGTATTAATGTTTCTGCTCAGAATGTTTCTCTATCCGAAAAGGAGCATCCGCTACTTTCAGAAGGAAACTATGTCAAAATATCTGTAAAAGATAGTGGTGTTGGCATTAAAAAGGAATTACTCGTAAGAATATTCGACCCATTCTTCACGACAAAAACAAAGGGGCACGGGCTTGGTCTGGCCACGTGTTACTCAATAATCAATAGACATGGCGGCTGCATTGATGTCGATTCCGAGCTTGGTAAAGGAAGTATCTTTCATGTGTATTTACCTGCAACAGATACACAAACCAGCGAGATTGTTATACAGCAGAGCGCCCAACATAAGGGAAGCGGAACGTTTCTTGTGATGGACGATGAAGAAGTTATGCGTGACATTCTTAAACAGTTGCTCGAATCATTCGGTTATTCGGTAATCTGCAGGGACAATGGCAAGGATGCCCTTGCGTTTCTTACAGCAGAAATGGAAGCAAAAAGGCCCGTAGCAGGAATGATCTTTGATCTTACTGTACCTGGCGGGATGGGCGGGATGGAGGCTGTAGCGGAATTGAGAAAGATAGATGCCAAAACACCTGTGTTTGTTGCAAGCGGCTATGCCGATGGTACTGCTATGAAAAATCCTGTTGAATATGGATTTACGGCAAGCATAGGAAAGCCATTCCGAAAAGCTGAACTCATTGAAATGCTTGAAAAGTATATGAAAACCGGAACCTGAAACGAGGAGAACGAGCTACACTCCGTCGTGTCGTGCAACACGAAAGCATTGGCTCGAAAACAAAGAGATACATTGCTGCGGGGACATCGGTTCAACACAGAGTATTCAATCGGGGTTACGGTTTTGTAAACATTTTCAAAAATGTTACAGTCAATTCAAGTGTTGATATTGCCATATTGTCTATTATTACTGTTCATTCAGTATATGAGGCATGTTGTGTGATCGTTAATAATATGTGCTATCTTATTCATGTCAAGCTGCGTTCTGCAGATACCCGCAAGGCGGCTTAAATCGTTATCCAAAGATTGTTGCCTGTCAATGAGGTCCAACGGGATGTCAGGAAGCCCCTTTGCCTTTCGTAATGCAGTGACAACCCCTGATACAACCGCTTTTGTATCGAATAACCCATGACAATAGGTACCGAAAATTCGTCCTGTCAAGTCGGCAATACCTATCGTCGTTTCAGTGCCCAGTGCATCGGTTGCTACGGTAAAGGGCACACAATCTTCGAATTCGCTTTGTCCCATGTGTATTTCATATCCTTTTACCTGTACACCCGAAAGCTCCCTGAATGGCCAGGCGCTGTTGCCAAGAATGGTCACGATAGCCTGCGTGGTTCGTTTATTATCATGAAATACTGTTGACATATCAAGAAGCTGTAAACCGGTTTCACAATCGCAGTCGCTTTCGGCATGGTACGGATCACGAATTATATTTCCCAGCATTTGAAAACCGCCGCAGATTCCCAGTACGGTACCGCCAGTGTGGGCATAGGCTGTAATAGAATCTGCAATACCCGCATACTTGATTGCCTTAAGATCTGCAATCGTTGCTTTGGTACCGGGAAGAATCAGCATATCGGGCGATCCGATTTCAGCGGCTTTACTGCACCAGCGCACTTGCACGCCGGGTACTGATTCAAGTGGAATAAAATCAGTAAAATTCGAAATGTGCGGCAGACGAATAATGCATATATCGATTTCTGCAGGTGAGTAGTTTTTGCAACTCAAACGCTGTGCGACACTATCTTCGTCATCAATTGAATGGCTTATCCACGGTACCACTCCAAGAACCGGAACGCCGGTAATCTTTTCCAGTTCGTCAAGCCCAGGTTTGAGCAACCCGACATCACCCCTGAATTTGTTGATAATGAAGCCCTTGACACGGGCACGTTCATCCGAATCAAGCAGCTGCATGGTTCCCACAAGTGACGCGAACACGCCACCCCGGTCAATATCACCCACGATAATTACCGGAGCATCGGCCATTTTTGCCATACCCATATTGACGATATCGTTCTTTTTCAGATTGATTTCCGCAGGGCTTCCCGCACCTTCGATAACGATTATCTCGTATTCTGATGCCATCGACTCATAACATTGACGAATTGTGCAGCGCAACTGATTTCTGGTCTCGTGCCACTCGTTGGCGTTCATGGCAAAAGCCGCTTTCCCATTAAGAACAACCTGTGCACCAGTATCGCCTGATGGTTTAAGCAGTACCGGGTTCATGCGTACGTCAGGTTCAAGTCCTGCCGCATACGCCTGCACAACCTGCGCTCGTCCCATTTCCAGTCCTTCGCGGGTGACAAACGAATTATTCGACATATTCTGGGCTTTGAACGGAGCAACCTTGTGTCCGTCCTGGTGAAAAATGCGGCACAGTGCAGCAGTAATGAGCGATTTACCGCTCGAACTGGCAGTACCCTGGATCATTATTGATTTAGCAATTGTTTTCAAAGCCATTTCCTTACGTCAATAAGCATCTCGTAATTATCCTAAAAGGCGCAGTTGATCGCGGCGCAGAACCGTAACCTATTGAGCGCTAAGCGTTTCAAACCTCTTGACCTTATCACCCGTCGATAAAGCCTGCGAGGTTTTCAAAGCTTATCATCTCAATATCTTACGGTTCTGCATTCACGCCAAATGCGCCATTTAGGATTATAGTTACCAATCACAGCAGCAAAAAGAATGCATGCACAGTTGTACACAAACCGTTGAAAAAGCATACTCGTTTCACCTTTTTCCTGAAAATATTCGAGTGATCGCGATGGCAAATAATCACCCGTACACATGCAATTTCTTAACAAACGATCACCATACCGGTAAGGGAATATATGAGTTCCGGTAAATCTACATTATGGACAAGCAATTTTATTGCAACATTTTCAGTTAATTTTTTACCGGCGTTGTTTTTTATTCTTAGAGAGAACAAAGCCTCTTTGTCAACTATTCCTGATCTCGCAGTACGATACATTGTTAAGAAGTATTTCCCGGTACCTGGTAAGTGTTTCATCAGTTACACATTGATTGTTTATGGCATCACCATTGACAAGCGCGCCACTGTTTTTAAACCGTTGAAGGTATACTTTTGATACACCATTAATTGCACTGCCGGTTTCGCAGATCACCTGTTCGTTAATATAGGGTTCAACCACTGTAATACGGATCTCAGCATGTTCACCCATTGAGCGTACGATATCAATTGACTCACGGATACGTTTTTCCGAATCATTTAGTTTACGCCCAATGCTGTCATATTTATCAAGTGATGTCTTTATATCAAGTGCACAATAATCCGGAGATATTTTTCTTACAGCATCAGGATTAAGACCGTTTGTGTCAAGTTTGATTTTCATACCTGTCCGGCGAATCCGCTCTGCCACCATTTCAAGAGAGGAGTGAAGCGTTGGTTCTCCACCTGTTAAAACTACTCCATTAATAACAGCGCGTCTCTTATGAATAAACTGTTCGATTTCATTAAAATCTATTTCCGGCAGCTTACTAAATACGATATCCGGATTATGACACCAGGGACAACGTAAATTGCACCCTTTAAAAAACAGTACCGTTGCAATTGTTCCAGGGTAGTCGATAAATGAATTTTTCTGCCACCCGATTATTCCTACATATTGTTCCTGCATGATATGATCAATTCCTGAAAAAACTTCTCCGGTAATTTACTGCAACACTCACAATGGTATTCATGAGTAAAATAGTTGCTTACTGTTCTGAGTAATGATTCAGCTAAAAATACTGCATCAATGAACGACTCAGATATACAAATATACAAAAAGCCTGTAATACAATCACGTTGTACTACAGGCTTTTTTTAAGGTCCGCTTCGAAAAATGTTATATCACTTTTCCTATATACTCTTTTTCTACATTTTCAATCTCAACCCCGTTACCCATCCTGTCGTCCAGATTATCATAGGCTTCAACAGGAATTGTTTCCTGTTTAATTTCCACATTTTTGGTTGTAGTGAGATCAAATACCGACCGTTCACTGAATTCTTCTTTCTTTCCGGGATTCCAGTTTTGAACGGGCCGGTAATATCCGGCAATTCTTGCGTAGACTTCGGTTTCTTCACCGCAATCTGGACATGTGTACTGTTCACCTTTAAGATACCCATGAGATTCACAAATGGCGAATGTCGGTGATATGGTAAAATATGGAATTTTATAATTGGTAGCAATATCCTGAACAAGTTTTCTACACACCGTGTAATCATCAATACTCTCACCGAGATACGCATGGAATACCGTCCCGCCGGTATACAATCCCTGTATTTCATTTTGTTTGTCAAGCGCTTCAAAGAGGTCATCAGTTGCGTTAACGGGTAATTGTGTCGAGTTTGTATAATACGGACTGTCACCTCCCGGTATACTCATCCGGGAAAATTTTGCTCTGTCAATTCTGGCAAGACGATACGAAGTTCCCTCACCGGGTGTGGCTTCAAGATTATATAAATGTCCTGTTTCCTGCTGATACATTGTCAATCGCTCTCTCATATAGGTAAGTACTTCCATGGCAAAATTCATTGATGACTGACAAGTCAGATCTTTACCAAGAAAATTCAGTACTGATTCATTCATTCCAATAAGCCCGATTGTCGAGAAATGGTTATTCCAGTGACGTAAATATCTTTTTGTATAGGGAAACAACCCCTGATCCATCAGTTTTGAAATAACTTTCCGTTTTATTTCGAGTGAGTCCCGTGCGATGTCCATATAATGATCAATCTGGCGGAAATAATTTTCACGCGAGGTTGACAGATATCCGATGCGCGGCAGGTTAATTGTTACAACCCCTATTGACCCTGTAAATTCATCTGATCCGAACAAACCGCCACCCCTGTTACGTAGTTCCCTCTTATCAAGCTGCAATCTACAGCACATCGAGCGTACATCAGACGGATCCAGGTTGGAGTTCATGAAATTCTGGAAATAGGGAGTACCGTATTTACCGGTCATTTTAAATAACAGGCGCGCATTGTCGCTATCCCAGTTAAAATTGCGGGTAATGTTATAGGTAGGAATCGGATATGAAAACCCTCTCCCATCCGCGTCGCCTTCAAGCAGCACTTCAAGAAAAGCTTTGTTTATCATATCCATTTCCGTCTGAAATTCGCCATATGTCTTTTCAAGCGGCTTTCCCCCGACAATTGCAGGTTGATTCCGCAGATCATCCGGTACGGTCCAGTCCAGGGTAATATTTGTAAACGGAGCCTGCGAACCCCAGCGTGATGGCGTATTAACGCCGAAAACAAAAGACTGAATGTGCTGTTTCACTTCACTGTAGTTTAAATTGTCAACCCGTACAAACGGTGCAAGATAGGTATCAAATGATGAAAACGCCTGAGCGCCTGCCCATTCGTTTTGTAAAATACCCAGAAAGCTGACCATTTGCTGGACAAGCGTTGACAGGTGATTTGGCGGTTTTGATGAAATCTTGTTTTTTACTTTTCCGAGCCCGTCAGTGATCAATTGACGCAATGACCATCCTGCACAATACCCTGAAAACATTGATAAATCGTGTATATGAATATTACCATTTCTATGCGCCGTGGAGATATCATGACCATAGATATTTTCCAGCCAGTAATTTGCAGTAATTGTACCGCTATTATGAAGTATCAGTCCGCCAAGGGAATAATTGACATTTGAGTTTTCCAGAACCCGCCAGTCTGCTTTATCAAGATATCCATTCATTGTTGACTCAATGTCAACAACAAGATCTTTTGTACTTCTGATGCGCCGATGCTGTTCACGATAGAGAATGTATGATTTTGCGACCGTTGCGTGTCCGAATTCGATAAGTACCTTTTCGACCAGATCCTGTAGCTCTTCAACGGCAGGAATTGATTTGGGATGGAACTTTTTTCCAATGGCATCATCCACATTTTTAGCAAGGGAGAGAGCCAGTCCGAAATCATTACCACCGGTTGCCTCTATCGCCTTGAAAATTGCATTGGCAATTTTGTAGTTATCATACGGTACAAGTTTTCCATCACGCTTTCTGATCGTTGAAATCATTTCTACACTTTCTCCTGTTGATAAATACTGAGGTCAGCACGGGCAACCCGGTTTCATTAATTCAAAGTGACCAAACGAACTACAGTATTAGCCGGTATTTTACTACTATATATGCTACCTGTATATCAATCAGTGTACCATATATGTGAAGCAGTGTCAATAATGTATTAAAAAAATCCTGTTTTCTACAGGATTTTTTTATGCCACTTTGTTTACATCCAATTATTACCTGGCAATAGAATCTGTCGGGTTGCCTTGCGCAACCGCATCACGCTGGATGATATGTGGTGTAACAAAAATGATCAGATCCTTTTTATCAAGACTTTTTCTCGAACGCTTGAAAAGATGGCCCAGGATCGGGATGCTTTTCAAAAATGGAATTCCCTCTTCAGATTCAATTTTCTCATTTGATGTCAACCCTGCAATCACGACAGTTTCGCCATTGCTTACAACAACATTGGTCTGAGCACTCTGACGATTGATAACCGGAATTCCTTCAACGATCTGATACGATTCCTTCTTGGGAGCAAGTTCAAGCAGTATCCGTCCCTCACCGCTCAAGTGTGGTTTTACGGTTAATTCAGTACCGGCATCAATGTAGGTAACGACCGTATTTCCTGCCTCATCAAGATTACTGAATGGTACTTTCTGACCCATGAAAATTTTTGCTTCTTTATTATCAAGCGTTGTAATCTGCGGCTGCGCAACAACTTCACCCTTTGCATCAGAGAATAAATATTCAAGTGCTGCAGTAAGATTATCTGAATTGAGAATACCATACGATACTTTTTCCAGCGCACCGGCAACAACATTTTCACCGCGTCCCAGATGTTCAACATTTACACCTGCAGTTTTGTTAAAAAAGCCCCAGCTGATACCAAGCCTCTGTGCTGCCCCGGAACTGACCTCAATGATTTTACAGGAGATTGATATTTGCGCAGTCTCGATATCAAAGGCGGAAATCATTTTCCTGATCTGTTCAATCGCCTGATCAGTGTCTACTATAATTATTGAATTATTATGCTCCACAACTGTTAGTTTCCCTTTAGCTGAGAGAAGCCCCATTACTGATTCTTTAATTGAACCAACCGGCGAATGATTGATCTTTATAATTTCCCTGCGTAAAGGAGCCATATTGATAGCGATATCTTCCGATGCAGCCTGAGCAGTCTGACGTTTCATATAGTCATCAGCAGTCAGGATATAAACATAGTTATCTTCGTTTGTCAACGTAAGATTCGCAATGCGGCATACAATAGTCAATATTTCGATCCAGGTTTTTTTAGTCACAGAAATGGATACAGTACCTTTTACATTATCAGCTGCGACAATGTCAACACCGCTATACTCACTGAGCTGCTTAAATACAGATCGAAGGTCTGCATTGTACACATCGAAAAACTCGATTACCTTTGCATTACGCGCTGTGTAATTTGCATCCTGCGCTTCAACGGAAATACAGAGGATTGCCAATATGCAACACACTGTACAGAAAATTTTCTTATATCCTGCTACTGGCATCATCTACCTGCCTCCTGCTCCTGATTTGTTGCAAGGCGTATTGTGTATGACCTTGAGATTCCAAACTCGGTTAAAAGAAATACTACCTTGTCTTTATAAATCTTTAATACTTTTCCCCTGTTTACCCTGTCATTTTCTCTCAGTGCAAATGGTTTCCTGTCATTTTTAAGATCTTCCAGAAGCGCAATCTGCTCTGCATTGTCAATTAAAATACCAACCAGCCGCAGATGCTCGACATTTGCACCCTGAGAGTCATCAGTTGTATCCACAATAAGCGGTAAAAACGGATCGCGCCCACTGCGGACATACCGCACATGATTTCTCACAGTATCAACTAATGATGAGTCCTGTTTTTTCTCTGCTATTTCAAGTGTCGCAACCGGTCCGGCAGGAGTTGCTTTTACTCCCGTTGCAACTGCATTTTCCACAACTTTTGGTATTTCGTTTACAACAGGAATCTCCGGATTTTGTGCCCGTTCGATTTTCTGAAGTGCAGCGGCAATGGCCCGCTGCTGTTCATCAGTAAGTTCCATACTGTCAACGACATTCCTGTCATAAATCCAGCCAGTGCCCGCACCGGATCTGACCTGATACCATTGCCCTTTTCTGGCAACCTGTTCGACCTTCTCCCCAATACGAAGTTTTCCAGTAATTGTGGCAGATCCGGATGCATTAGCACGGATATTTACATTATCGTTAATAACAATCAATGGTACTTTATAAGACTGTGTCAGATTAATTCCTGATTCACTGGCCACTGGTGTGGCAGATGTAAGCGGTTTTTCCTCTGCAACCGGTGTATCCTGTATTGCAAATGTATTACCTTTTGTAGCAACCGTTGCACCCGCATCTGTCAATGCGCGTTTTTCAAGTGTTTTAAGATCAACGCCGTATGATGGCAGATTGTAGAGTGACTGCTCAAGAACGATACCATGCTGAGTACTCCATTGTGTCAACTTATCTGATGTCCTGCTGCCTGAAATAAACGTAATCGTTTTTTCTTTTTTAAGCATAACCCCGTTTTTAAGATCACTGATCTTTCTGTCCATAACAATTGCAACCTGAAGAATCGCCTTTGAATTTACAGTTTTTTCTTTTACCCGTATGGCACTATAGGGTATCCCTTTTGGAACATCAACGCTATTACTTCTGAGTGCAATTTTTGTTTTTTCTATTTCAAGGTATATCGTATCTTTTACCCGTTTCACGGTGCTCTGTGCATCACGGTCAAGTTCAAAGCTTAACGCACATACATTATTTCTCTGTATCACTGTAATATTTACAAGACGTGCCTCTGACGATGTATTGGTTGGGTCATTTGTCAGAACAGGAGCTTTTTCATACACATTTCCTGTAACAGTCTTTTGCTGCGTTTGTGACATCACCGGTTCAGTTTTTGTTACCGGCACAGCTGCTTTCGAAGGCTCAATGGGTTCAAGCTGTTGTAGGGCATCATCTTTTTTATCCGATTCTGCAGCACTCCATCTGAACTGCGGACATGCTGTTCTGCTTAGCAAGGCCATGTACTGATTATTTTTCTTTTGTGTTTCAATCGCGATGTCAATAGTTCCACTTATTGTCAAATCTATCTGTATTGTATTGTTTTTCAGTTCAGCTATTGTTACTTTACTTACTGGAAAAGCATCCCTGAAATTTGAAAATGAAAATGTATTCAATCCATAAACACTGTTGGCAATCTGAATTCTCACCGTTGTCGGAGATGTTTTTGCAAACTTTGCATCAAATGGAAGATCAGCTGTTATCGCAAGTGCAAGCCCGCGGTCACTTCCAATCAATTTCAAATCAGAAATAACAGGTATGGATGCTGATGCAGCAAACAATGCGCACATCAGAATTAACAATCCATTTCTGGTCACTCTGAGTCTGTTTTGTTTTTTCGTATAGGTATACATAGTCATTTTTTCGATGAAAAGGTTGTCATTTCAAATTGTGAAACGATTGTTTCACCACCGTTTTCTACAGCTCCCATCGTTACCGGAACCGGATCGTATTCAGGATTTGTCGTAATATGCATACTTGACAAATTAATTATCAGTGTAAAATTTGCAAGAAAGGCAAAGAACTCGGCCAATTGATGATAGCCTCCGCTGACAGCGATATTGTAATGGTTTTCAACATAGTATTCTTTCTCTACATCCGGCATGGGATTAAACTTTGTTGTTGTTATACCCGTAGCCCGTGCAACACTTGTTATTTCTCTGATCAATCTCGGAATTTCCTTGTGATCCGGGAATATTGACTTTAAAGAATCAAGCTTATTCTCCGCAAGCTGCAGCTCTTCACGAAGCATATTCAATTGAGGTTTCAGTGCCTGAATTGTCCGTAATGTATCCTGTTTTGCCTTCACCTTCTGTTCAAGCTGGTTGATTTTTTCAAGATTTGGTGCATAAACATAATAATACCATGTCGCAATCATTCCAATACCGATGATAATTAACAATATCGGAATTCTGTATTTCGGATCTTTTAAATCGAATTTCTTTTTCATTATCTACCTGTCTTTTTTCCTGCGCTTCCACCAGAACCGGCTTTCGAGCTTTTTGCGGATGCAGCCTGAACCGGTTCATTGTGAACAGGAACCAGATTTACATCCTGATTCAATACACATGTTATTGAGAACCTGTATACATTATCTTTTGAATTCAACCGTTCAATATCGGTAAGACCGACTGAGCTTACATACTTGCTATCCTTAAGGTTTGACATATAATTGGCAACCTCCGGAAAAGAATACGTTCTGCCTTCTATTGACAATACAGGAGGAATCGTATTCTCTTCTTTAACTGACAACAGCCAGGTATACTGCGGCAACCTTCCGGACAGTTCCTCCATGAGCTTGACCCATTTCTCGCGGTTGACACTGATTCTTTCCAGAGCTCTGATCTTTTCCTGTATGGCCGTTTTTTCAGAGCGCAGTTTATTAATCTCGTTTTGTATAGGCCTGTTCTGATCGATCTGCTGTGAAAGAAATTTAATCTGACCATTATTATAACTGATCGAATTTTCCTGAAACAACGTCCAGAATACGAGTACTACACCTGTAAGTATCACACCAAGCAGCGGATAGACCATCTCCCGATGAATCCTGAACTTTTTTTTGTGAAACCGGTATTCTGCCGGCAACAGGTTAATTTCTATGCGTTCAATCATTTAATCATCCACTTTCCGTAATGCGAGTCCTACAGCAACAGTCAGCAGAGCAGAAATACTCTCTGGTTCAAGATTACCGAATAGTCCAGGATCGTACTGCAGAAATGCAAGTGGATTTGATACCTGAACAGTTGTCTGATGACGTTTCGCCAGAAAATCGATAATATTCGGAATATATGCCCCGCCACCCGACAATATTATTCTGTCAATCATGTCACTTTTAGTCGAACTTTTGAAATACGAAAATGCGAGATCAATTCCTGAAGACATCTCTTCTGCGGCGAATTCGATGCTTTGCTGAAATTTACTATTGTCAAACGATGTAGTATTTTTTCCTTTAATTAACATGGCAGCATCTTCGGGACTTAATCCGAGATTCCGTTGAAGTATTTTATTAAAATAGTCACCTGCAGTTGAAATGTCTCTTGTCGAGTGATAAATACCATCTTTTATGAATGTTACGTTGGTGAGATCATGTCCGATGTTTACCAGAGCCGTGACACCATCCTGTGGCATATCTGCAGTTTCAAGGGCATAACAGTTATTAATTGCGAACGCGTCAACATCCACAATTACCGGTCTGAGATGTGCCTCATACACCAGATCGATATAGTTTTTCATGATATCGTTTTTTGCAGCAACGAGCAGTACTTCCATCTCGTTGGCATCAACTCTTCGATGAAGAATTTTATAATCAAGCGTAATATCATCAACATCAAAAGGACTTCGCTGCCCAGCCTCCCAGAGTATCATCTCCTCGGCAGCCTCATCGGTCTCATTCTTGAACGTTATTTTATCAGAGATTATACTGTGCCCGGCCATTGCAATAACGACATCGGTAATGTCGGGATCACACTGATTGACAAGTTTACTAATGGAATCAATAAGCACATCCCTCTTTTTTATATCTGTTCCTTCAATCGTACCCGGAGGAAGTTCTTTTATCCCCGTTGCTTCAAGAAAGTAACCATTTTTCTGATGAATCAATTTAACGAGTTTCAGGGAGTGGTTTCCAATATCCAGACCCACTGTCGATCGTTGAGGATTAATTTTGCTTAGAATATTCATCGTACCCGTTACCTTCACCTGTCGATTTACAAATACACATTTCTGATAATTGTATATATTCTATTTTTATCAACAAACATGGTTAATGTCAATAAAAAAGTCTGTTTTTTATTACCGCAACAATTCTATGGACTTTTTCTCATCCATAGTGAATCACCATTAGCCACACTTCTATAGAGCACACACTTCTGGCTATCTGTAATTGACTGTATATTTCCCTCAGAAACAATGCTGATAAATGATGTGTCTGCTTTTGTATATGAACTTACTTTAATCCTGTACCACCCGTTATCATAGTCAGTTTTTTCACCGAACCCTTTCCATGATGGATCCCGGTTAATCTCCTGTAAAGCTTCCATCAACCCATATTCTGCAATTGCAACAGCTTTCCGATGATACACCTGTTGTTTTTCCCGTTCTTTCAACAATGTAAACACCATTATACCGGCAATAATTCCAAGTGTTACAACAGCAAGCAAAATCTGAACTGCAACGCCACCTCTGCTATTATATTCCTTATACAATGATACATCTGCAGTTCGATCCATACATATCTCTTGTAAACAATTGTTTTGGCAACAGCTCCACTTAATTACCTGGTACATCAGTGTAAAAAGCCGATAATTACAAGCGTATATTAACCGCATGAATTTGTCCACTTTTTTTTTACTAACACTACCGGAGCAAATTTCCGTTGTCGCATAAGCCACGAAAATGATTTAAAAAAATGCAGTTGCACCTGTTGGGTTCAGGATGCTATAATCGATAGTATTATGAAAAAGATTTCTGTAGATAAAATTGAGGACGGTATGATCCTGGGAAGAGAGGTCTGCGGAGCCAGCGGCAATGTTCTTGTATCGAAAGGTTCGCCGCTCTCTGCCGCTCTTGGACGCAGACTTGCCAACTGGGGGATCAGTACGCTAATTGTTGAGGGTGAGGAGGATTCCCATCTTGAAGAAAATTCTGTATTAATTTCACCGGAAAAACTTAAAGATGAATTGATGGACAAGTTTACAAACGTTATCCACAAACCCGTTATGAAAAAACTCTTCGTCGCAATCTATCAATACCGTGTTCATAAAAACATATAGGATGTGATAGTGGCAAACAGAATTAAATTACTCAACACGCTTGAAAATATTACATCAATACCGACACTGCCGATAGTTATTGAGCGCATTACACTGCTTTTACAGAATCCCAAGACATCGGCAGAAGAGGTTGGTAAGGTAATTACAACCGATCAGGCCCTTGCATCAAAGGTATTGAGACTTGTCAATTCGGCATTTTATGGATTCCCCGGAAAAATCAGCACTATCACCCATGCTATTGTCATTCTTGGGTTTTCAACAATTAAAAGCGTCGTTCTCACTGCGTCATTTTTTGATGTATTCCATAAACGGGAAAGTGACGCAACAACATTTGATCTTGAACAGTTCTGGCTGCACTCAATCGCATGTGGTGCAGCAGCCCAGGCAATTGCAAAATTCCTGGGGAGTAATGACAAGGAGGAATACTTTATTGCCGGGTTGCTTCACGATCTAGGGAAACTGATACTTTGTCAGTATCTGCCTAATGAATTCAACCTTGCGCTCTCTAATGCCCAGATTAAAAAGTGTCTTTTTTTCGAAAGCGAAAAGGAACTCTTTGATGTAACGCATCAGGATATCGGAGCATTTTTGGTCAGGCGGTGGAATCTTCCGGAGCATCTGCAAAACACTGTATTATTTCATCACGATCCCAATCCGTCAAGTAAACATTTCCTCATGACTGCGGCGGTGCATTGTGCCGATATTTTTGTCCGTGCTCTTGACATTGGCAATGGAGGTGATACTAAAATTCCCGAAATGTCTGAATATGTCTGGAACAGCTTTGGGTTTGAGAGTGCTTCATTGACCGGATTACTTGATGCAATCCGGGACGAGATTGCAAAAGCAACGGTATTCCTTCACATCACGTGATCTTCATCAGATTCGGTTTTCTTTTCAATGGCATAGACTTTCTTTTTAAGTTCCGTACGCACCTTCTCGTCATGCTCAAACGATTTGGGCATCCGGATTCCGGCAAACAGCGCGAATATCGCTCCCATCCCGAAAAGCACTAACAGTAACTGTGTGAGTGTAAAATCAAACAGCATTTTCTACTTCTTTTTTTCAAATTCACAAACCGGCTGCAATTCTATATCTGAAAACGCTAACGAGTGCGACGTACCGCTCATACTTTGCAGCGTTTCATACAATGGTGCATGCACTGACATTTTTCCCATCCGCTCAAACTTCTGAAGCATCACATGAAGAATACCAAACGCCATCCTGCTTAACTCAAGAACGCTACGGTTCCGGTGGTACCTGTCCACCATATCAACCTGCGCAATCGAGTCAATACCGCACATTAAATAAACATCAAGCAAAATTCCGATCTCGACACCATAACCTGACCAGAACGGGAGTTTATTTAATACCGATCTTCGAATTGCATACTCACCCGCAAGCGGTTGAATAATTGATGCAAGCTCCGGGATTACTGCACTCAGGAATGGTCTGACCAGAATTTCGGTCACTCTTCCCCCGTAATTCTCATATCTCCCTGATCCCAGATACAACGGGCGTTTGTAAAATGCCTTTGAAAACATCAGAGAATCATCCTGAAGCAGCGGGCCGATTAATCCATTGACAAATCGCTTATCAAAATCAAAAATATCGGTATCAATAAAAATCAGAATATCGCCACAGGTAACAAACTGCGATTTCCAGAGTGCTGTGCCTTTACCCCTGACCTGAACGTCGGGAACAATTTCACTGATGAGATAGACCGAAGCCCCTTCCCGGGAAGCAATTGCAACCGTTTCATCATCGGAATTGCCATCAATGACAACGATTTCATCAACAAGCGCCTGATCACCAGAAAAATGACTCCGGATATATGCTACAATCCCGCCAATTGTCTTCTCCTCATTGAGCGCAGGAAGCACAACGCTGATTTTTATATTCTTCTCTTTTTTCAACCGGACCAGAGCATCCGTAGAATCAAATTCATGATGATGATACTTATGTGGCACAGATACTCTCCTGATCATTGTTTTCTGAAACAACGACTGATAGTGAATTTAGGTCACCTTTATTAAATAGTACACCTTATTACCGGATTCTGCAACAGGGATTTCCTGAGGTGATGATGCTGTCAGACTGCGCATTATACTCGCTTTTCCGGAATTGATTTTTTACCGTTTTTTCTGACAACCCGTTCAAATTTTTGACCTTTCCACCTGAATTTCCCGAATACGCCGGCAAAAACCGCAAATAAAACCATTGGCAGCTGTAACAGTGATGCCGCAAGGAGCCATTTGCGCAAGTTTACCTGATGAAAAATACGTGTACCCGGAATCATCAGTATCATTTCACCGGCTGTTTTAAGGATAATCAATCCAAGCGTCCACAGGAAACATTGTGGAAAAAAGAATCCGCAGATCAGTGATCCGCAAATGGAAAGATAAAAGAGGAAAATACCGGATAATAATGCAACCTGTTGCGGATGATAATGTACTGTTTTGGACCCCCAGCGTTTTCTTTGCTCAAGCACTCCCCATAGTGTTGCTGTTGGAAGTGTTGTCACTGCAGCAGTACGATCAACCATAAAGCGGATTTTCCATTTTTTGCTTTTCCAGATTTTTTGCAGCAATAGATCGTCATCACCGGAAACCACTTTTGCAGTATCGGTACCGTATCCGCCAATCTCACTGAATGCATCTTTTCTAAACGCAAAATTATTTGCATTTGAATTTATCGGAAGGTTCGCGCCGATTGCGGCCGCAGCAACAATTCCATGCGAGAGAAAATCCACAGCCTGAAGTCCCCAGAATGTTTTATTCATTCCATCACTATAGGAGTATTTTGTGATTCCCTGAACAAGGCCGGTTGTTTCACCAAACGTTTTATTAATTGATACAAGCCAATCACGGGGAACGATACAGTCCGCATCTGTAAACACAACAACCTCATGCTCTGCAAGCTTTACACCCTGCGACACTGCATGTTTCTTGGGTGAAAGGCCATCAGGAACATCCTCGATGCGGATCACTTTCATATTTTCGTAACGTTCAACATACTCAAGGGCGATGGCAAGTGTTGCATCCTCAGAACGGTCATCAACAAGAATCACTTCATACCGGCCTCTGTCAATTGACTGATTAAGAACATTATCAAGACAGGTGCGAAGGTTGGATTCTTCGTTACGTGCAGCGATGACAACCGAAAAAGTATGTTCCTTCTGTTCATTATGCGGGCGTAGTGACAGCAGTCCCCGCAAAAGAAACAGTATAATTCCGATATATACAACGCTGAAGAATGCAAACACTAATGAACACAATATCAAAATAGCGACCAATCGTTGTAAGGATTATTAAAAGCAGGTATCATGACAGGGACGCACGTGTGCGCCCCTGCTAATTAATCATACAGTTCCAATAGTAACAGGTTATCTGATAACGAGGGATTTCCCTGTCATTTCGACGGGCTTTTGTATTCCCAGAAAATCAAGCATAGTCGGTGCGACATCGCACAATCTTCCATCACTGTGGAGTTTCAGTGTACCGGCACCGACGATTGTCAGCGGTACGACATTGGTAGTATGCGCAGTCATCGGTGATCCATCCTTAAGCTGTGTCTGTTCTGCATTGCCATGATCAGCGGTAAGTATACATACACCACCCATTGAAAGTGCAGCCTCAACAACATCGTGTACACATGTGTCAACTGTTTCAACGGCTTTCACAATAGCAGGGAAAATACCGGTATGTCCAACCATATCGCAGTTAGCGAAATTACAGATTACGACATCATACTTGTCACTCTTAATTGCATCAACGAGTTTGTCCCGGACTTCAAGAGCGCTCATTTCGGGTTGAAGATCATAGGTGGCGACTTTCGGACTATTGACAAGAATGCGATCTTCATTTTCAAACGGGTCATTTTTCTGTCCGTTGAAAAAGAAGGTGACATGCGCGTATTTTTCTGTTTCTGCACAACGAAGCTGTTTCAGTCCGTTTTTCGCAAGGACCTCACCAAGAAGATTGTCATTTGACATTTCAGGAAACGCTTCATCAAAGTTGCCATTATCGTAATAGTGGGTCATTGCGACAAAACACTTTACCAGCGATTTACGGCTGAAGCTGTCAAAATCCTTTTCAATCATTGCTTTTGTCAACTGACGGGTACGGTCGAATCTGAAATTGAAAAATATCACAGAATCTTTTTCTGTCAAACCAGTATAATCGATGATTCTCGGCTTGATAAATTCATCATTTTCATTTGCAGCATAAGACTGCTCGATCGCTTCTTTCCAGTTTGACACTTTGATTCCCTGCGCTTCCATAATTGCGCGGTATGCAAGCTCTGTGCGGTCCATACGGTTATCACGATCCATGGCAAAATAGCGGCCAATAACCGTTGCAACACGGCCTACACCGATTTTGTCAATACCCTCCTGAAGAAACGTCATGTGTTCCATCGCTGACTTCGGTGGTGTATCACGACCATCAGTAAGTGCATGGATCACCACATTTTTAAGATCGTTTTTCTTGCACAACTCAAGCAGCGAATGGCAGTGACGAGTTACAGCATGAACACCCTCCTCCTGAATAAGACCGATCAGGTGAAGTGTACCGCCGTTATTTTTTGCATAATTTATTGCCTTTAGAAATGCAGGATTGGTGAAATAATCTCCATCCGAAACAGATTTATCGATACGGGTAAGACTCTGATAGACAACACGTCCTGCACCGATATTAAGATGACCGACTTCACTGTTGCCCATGTACCCGTCAGGTAAACCCGCACTCAGTCCGGATGTCTGCACCATGGTTGTAGGATTACTTTTCTCGTATGCATCGGTGAATGGCGTTTTTGCTGAGAAGATTGCATTTGATGGTTCATTATTTCCCTTACCCCAGCCATCACGTATTATCAGACAAACCGGTCTCTTTTTCATTTTTTACATTCTCCTTAGTTTAATTTTCAGTTTTATCTGTCTTTTATTATTTTCAAAATATTAGTTTTCCTGAACCTGATCCGGACGATTCAGGAAATAACTGGTAAATGATCTGTTTCAATTTACCAGTCGTATAAACAAACTATATAATATACATTTAAAATCCATTCACCAGCACAGAAGGTTCTAAAAAATTATGTCCCAGGAAGAATCACTCATTCAGACGTCGAGCGTAAGCCTCGGTGCACACCTGCAAAATAGTCCATCATCCCGGCCAAAAGAGATAAAACCATGGGTTTTATTAGTATGTGGAGACTTTGGGTATGTAAGTCAGCAGCCTCAGTTTATTTCATCAGGGACAATACAGGACTTTTTAAAGAGCTGCAACGTTGAAATAAAGGGTCGCGTTGCTCAGGGGCTCCCGGAATTTATCGAGCCATTTACGGTTTTATCAAACATCGTGGCTTTAAGCGACTTTTCTGAAGAATTGATACTTCAGAATTGCCAGACGACAAAATCGCTTATAGACGCAAAGGCAATTGTTGACAGTGTCGCAAAACAACAGGTGTCATCCAGTGATGCAGCGACGAAGATCAGGGCACTGGAACTTGCATCACCGCTGAAACAACAGATCGTGATTGCTCTGAGTGCTGAAGTCAAGCCACAGAGCACACCTCAGAATAGCGGATCCTTTGCCGATTCAATCATGTCGATGATCGATACCGGTACACCACAGACATCACCACTGGAGCAACTGATTAACGTTCTGGGAGATGACAGCAACAACCCGGGATACAGAATAAATCAGCTTTCGAAGGTTCAGCTTCTGCTTGCTGACACAATAGATAAAACTGCAGCAGCATTGAGATCATCATCACATTATTCCACGATTGCATCATCGTGGTATGCGTTGCGTAATCTCTTAAAGAAGATGGGCCGCAGTAAACTGTTTGAGGTATACCTTTACAGTAGTGCATCTGACAATGCATTTGAGCATTATCAATCTGCGCTCGGATCACTTGTAAATGATGGTAACGCACCCGACATTGTCCTTTTAAGCTACGAAAACAATCATCTTGATATTGACACACTTGACACACTACACAAAACAGCAGCGATCGCAGACGCTGCACGTTCAATGGTATGGACAAGCCTGGCACAGGATGATCTCTATTTTGAACGGATTGTATCTGTAGAGACGATCGGTGATCATCAAACAATTGATGCAGCAATTGATTGTTTACGTAACGAGAGCGCTGCACGTTCGATAGCATTATGCGGCCCATCATTGCATATCAGCAGCGCAAAAGATAATCTGATTGCCGGTGGTGCATGGATTCTTGCGGATCACTGGGTTTCGACGTTTCTTTCAACAGGATCTCCCTTTGATATGACATCACTGACAACATCGGAATTAATTGATGATCAGCTGATGCAGCAGATTCCACCGCACCGGATCAGGGAAATCGCAAAAGCCGGATTCACCTTTGTCAGAATCAGAAACGGCAGAATTATCATCGCTCCAAGTGTCATGCTGAATGCATCCGGTAATGAACGCTATGCATCAATCGGGTTTAATATGCTGCTTAATCGTTCAATACGACATGCAGAACATTTCATTGCTGTTGATGGAATCGGAATGACTCCTGAAACTCTTGCTTCGTCACTTGAGCAGCATCTAATAAAACAGCTTGAACCATATGGTGTCATATCGCCATTAAATGCTCTTACAGTCACTCTTAATGGAAAAGAGCTGTCAATCGCGCTCAATTCGCAGTCAGTCATTGATGGCAATTCGATACAGTTTGATTTTTCATTTGACATTTAAACACAATTCCGTTTTAGATAACCCGATTATTATGTAAATAAAGGAGTCATATGAAGCCGCTTAATGGTATCGCTGTTGCGACCGCAACGATTGTCCTTATAGGCTTAATTCCTGGCGTTCTCCTTTTCTCTGACGGTCATTTTTTCCGGAATACAATACTATATTTCTTTACGCTTTTCTTTTTACTGGGATGGTTTGTACTTGTCAAAAAATCGCCCACAATTACCAACAGTAACCCGCACTTACAGCTTGAACCATTAGAAGATGAAATTGATGATGGTACTTTTGTTCCACCCGACAACGATGATTTTATCAAGACTATTCCGAAGACTGACTCTGCAAACCATGTCTTCCGAAAACTTTGTGGGGGAAACATAATCTCTCAAGTAGATGATAATTCTACAGGTAAAATTGTCGTAGCGGGCAGCAAGTTGCGTAATGGCCCGACGACAGCAATAACTTTTGACAAATCAGATGTTGTGAATCGTTTCAGAGAGTTCCCCAGCGGTTCAATCGTGAAATTACTTGGATCAGGCGGCATGGCAGATGTTTATCTAATATGGAACCACCGCCTTGAAGTTTATCGCGCGGTAAAGGTACTCAAACCCGATCAACCTGAAGCAGTTCTTAAGCGGTTTGAAACTGAAATCAGAATATTCGCGAAGCTGGATCATCCTAATATTGTCAAATGTTTCAGTGTTGGAGACTGGCATGGACTTCCCTACCTCGAGATGGAATATCTGGACGGCGTTTCTTTTGAGGACATATTATCTAAATGTAAATTTATTAATCCAGAGCAGGCTCTCATTACCGGTATTCTTATCTGTCGTGCATTACATTATGCACATCTTCAGACGATTAACATTTACGGAACAACCTATAAGGGAATTATTCACCGGGACCTTAAACCGGCAAATATCATGCTCAGCAGAAATGGTAGAATCAGGCTCACCGATTTTGGAATTGCCCGTCCTGAAAAAGTTTCTTTACATACAAAAAATACCGGCAACATCGTAGGCACACTTCCCTACCTTGCACCGGAGCAGCTCAACGGTAACAAACCGAATTTACAAGTTGACATCTATGCACTTGGTGCAACGATTTATGAACTTATAGCTGGTAAACGTGCATTCAATCAGGGAAACAGCGGCGTTCTTTTTACACAAAAACTTGCAGGTAATTATACGCCACTTCACAAAGTAGCACATGTTGACAAATCAATTAGTGATATTATTGACAAGTCATTGGCCCTTAATCTGTCGGTACGTTATGCTTCAGCAAAGGCATTCGGTGATGCACTGGAACATGTGTTACGTCAGCGTTTTCCAGGTGCATCGCACTTGTCAATAACTGGTCTTGTACGACGGTATTGGGGAAAGGCTCACCCCCTGGTTTCCTCTTCATAAAAAATGGAGAGGGGGGATTAACAGTTCATTATTAACAATCAACAGTTCATTATTAATAATCTATGACTCATACTGCATCATATTGTTATCTTTCATCTCAGGAGTGGGATGACAAAATCGCGGGATTATCCCGCATTGCCAGTTCGTGTTCACTATGTCCCCGTAATTGCGGTGTAAACCGACTTGAGAATAAACGGGGATTCTGCGGAGCACCGGACCAGATGATTATTTCAAGCATTTTTCCGCATCACGGTGAAGAACCACCAATCAGCGGGAACAACGGTTCCGGGACTGTGTTTTTTTCTTATTGTACCCTTAAATGCTGTTTCTGCCAGAACTATCAGATATCACATGAGTATGAAGGGCGCCCGTATACCAATGAAGAACTTGCGGATGCAATGCTTGAGCTTCAGAACAAGGGTTGCCATAATATCAATCTTGTGACATCGACACATTACATGCACAGAGTCGTTGCATCATTAAAAATTGCAGCCGCAAAAGGATTATCGATTCCGGTTGTGTATAATAGCAGCGGCTACGAAAACACCAGCGTTCTCGAGTTACTGAACGGAATCATTGATATATACCTCCCTGATATGAAATATGGCAACAATGTTTTTGCGACGAAATACTCGAAAGCACCTGATTATGTTGAACGGAACCGCGAGGCAATACGTACGATGTTTCGCCAGACAGGATCACTCAGGTGTGATCAGTTCGATAATGCCTATCGGGGTTTGTGCATTCGCCATCTGGTGCTTCCCGGTGCGGTGGATTCGAGCCTGCAGATTCTTGACTTTTTAAAAGCGACCTTCGATCCATCAGATATTTCCGTTAGCCTTATGTCACAATATCGACCGCTCTACAATGCAGTATCATTTCCGGAAATTAACCGGATGATCACCGGTGATGAATACAACCGTGTCAAGGATGCTTTTGTCAATGCAGGTTTTCAGGTTTTTTTCCAGGAGATTGGGGAGCAGGATAAGGGGTTTATCATTGATTTTACAAAAAGAAAATCTGAGGCATTAACAGGAGATGACAGCGGTTCTAACCCTCCCACTCTAATATGATTTAGAGTGGGAGGGCATTTTGTTCCTCTTACCCTGATTTGCGCTGTTATACTAATCAAGTTATTTTTAGAATATTCCTTTTTTTCCTCTTTGCGGGCTTCTTTGTCCCCCATAAAGCCTGTTTCTCAATACCATGTAAAAACCTTTTCGCAACAAACAGGAATATCCATGATAACAAAAGGGATTTAATTGACGGACCATACCATCTGATTTTTTTTCTGAACATCTCTATTCCTCAGGTAATGTTATAGTACGGTACAGGTTCTCCGGTACTGTACCTGAATCATCCTTGAATGTTTTAAAATATATCAGGCCTAACCATTTCGTTTGCTTACTTCATCGTCACCCAGCTCCGTTTCTTCGCAATCTCCGGATTCTCCATCGTACATGGACCACACACCTCCACCTTCCCAATACCGCTGGATCATCCTAATATAGTTGCATAAATTCCGGGACAATTATACTATAAATAATTATTCACAATCAGGATACTTTATGAGCCCAATTGAACAGTTTTTTATTGGAAAACGATTAGCCGGCACGACCGACTCGTTGGAACGAGTCAAAATTTCATTGTGCTTCCGCTTTGCACTTATCTACTTGATGCTATCTTGTGTTGTTATACCAATGTCTGTACTCTTTGACCGGCAGGACATCCTTATATTTACAATAGCACTAAGTAGTATCCCAATATTTGCACTATTAAGTTTGAAGTTTAATATGAATTACAGTTTCTCCGTTTTGTTAATAGCCATTTTCTCGCTTTTGAGTGCTGTCGGCAACAGCACCTTCTCATCCCTTAGTTTATCAATAATTGTTTTTCTCTGGCCGGTGATTGTCGCAGTATTTATTAGTTTTATCTCCGGCAATAAAGCTACGCTGATTTACATTTTGATTTATGCATTGTGTGTAACGGGGATTTCACTCTTACGCATTTTCGATGTTATTCCAATGAATTCTGTTGACGAAAACCGATTGAATTATTCTACTGGTTTTATCATTTTCCTCTTTGGTGGATTTTTATATTATTTCCTGAAAATCTATGATGAATCACGAAACGCAGCGCTAATTGCACAATTGGAATCGATCGAAAGCAAGGATAATATTTTACACATCGTTGCACACGATCTTCGCAACACCATAGGGAGCAGTATAAGTTGTGTTGAATTAATTGAGGATAAACTCCAGCAGGGTGATACTGAAAAAGCACTTGAATTTCTTCAGTTGATCAGCAAGGGTGCTAAAGACAGTATGACAATTGTCAACGACATCCTGGAATCTGCATCATTAGTAAACCAGAGTCAATCTGTCACTTTTGTGACGACATCAATTGTACCGGTAATCAGTGGTACCATTGAACATTACCGCCCTATTGCGCGTCAGAAACATATTTCAATCAACCTATCACCACAGGATACAGACACGGTACTTAGTGTAAATGTTGACATGATAAAAAGGATTATCGGGAATCTGCTCTCGAACGCTATCAAGTTTTCAAGGACCGGAGGCACGATCGAGATAACCACAAAAAAATCTGTGAAGACCTTTACTGTTACCATAAAGGATAACGGTATCGGAATCCCGGAGAAATTGAAGGGTAAGATATTTAATAAGTATACGGTAGCAGGACGAGTTGGAACATCCGGAGAACTATCAACGGGCCTTGGCATGTATATAGTCAAGAGCCTGCTGGATATTCACAAAGCGTCAATAAGTGTCAACAGTGAGGAACATGTTGGTACGACGTTTACTATTGAGTTTCCGCTTGCGGGGTGAACGCCTGTACCAATTGAAACTACATATTTTCATTCTAAAAAATGCAACTCTTTTTTGTAAACCACCCTTTTTATTACATACAAAAGCATAATCCTTGCACTCATCAGGCTTGACCATAAAAACGGCAATACCGAAGCGCCATTGAACCCGATAAACAGTAGCTGTCTTTTTCGAAGTTTTATCAAAACAGTTGTATCCGGTCAATACAATCACTATTTTCAAGAACCCATAAGTATAAAAATCAAATTGCCAGTCAGCCAGAGATCACGTATTGATGCGAATCAGAACGATACGATGTACATACTGATGTGGTATAGTAGTTACACACTAAACGGTAAGGATACAAAACGTATGCCATTAAAAATTGCACTGGTTGCCCTCGTAGTGGCGCTTGCCGCGCACGCGGAGCCAACCGGGATGAAGCCGTGGAGGCTTCAGGCTGGTGCGGGCGTTCCCTTTGGCCTTGGGCTATGCGCCGAATACGCTCCTCCTCTTTCGATCGGTTTTCTTAAACCCGCCTTTGAACTGAGGGGCGGAACCTCTCCCAATATCAACATAAAGCAAGATAATGCCTATGACGATCATTTGGTCATGACCGTTAAAGATTACCTCGACATAGGGACCGGCATTACTAACTACATACGGGACGATCGCATGGGCCTCTACGCAGGATTCGCGTATGATTGGACACGATTAACCTTTAAGGCGGATGTCCCCGATAAAGAATCCACAAAGCCATTGCCGTATACCGCAACCACTGACCTATCCTATCACAGCTTACACGCGAAGGCCGGCTGGCGATGGATGTGGGGACGCTGTACCCTTGCAGCGGAGGCGGGGTATGGACTTGCATTCTTTGATGGGAGTTTGGATGTAACCGTTGAGTCTGGCGGAAAAACTACTATACGGCCCATGGATTTTCTCTGGAAGGGTTCCTCAAACCTTGGGCATGGATTGATTGCCAGGCTCGCCGCGGGGGTTGCACTATGAAACCCATTAATTTTCACTGGATACGAGCCGTGATAGCGATGCTTTGTACACATTTTCTCTTTATAATTACCGGATGTAGTAATTCCCTGCTTCCCATTGATAATGAGTTTACCAACATCTATCCCCCGATCACCTGGAAGGGTGCCTACGAAGATGTGGATCACATCAAGAGCGCAGTCAAGGCTTCCGCCATAATCGTGCCATCAGTAGGCTCATCGTCTTCAATCAAGTACACCATCCCGGATACCTTGGTAGCTGCGGCTGCGGCCCATGATATTGTCTTTATTGGGGAGCAACACTATATCCTCGAGCATGTCCTGTTTACCACGGAGTTTGTTAAGCGCCTGCATGCCGCGGGCTTCAGGGCATTTGTACATGAGACGGACCACGCGCTTGGCATGATCTTTGACGACTACGTTCAGCTTAAGCGCGATTACCCCCGGTGGTTACCAAAGTATGGGTATGTGGACGCCATCCGTGAGTTCAACCAAACCTTAACGGAAGACGAGCGACTCCATTTTCTAACCTTCGATGTGAATCACAGCAATTCCGTGTACTGGTCAGTTATTGAAGACTCCTGGCTCTATCGGGATTCTTTGCTTTTTTCCGAACTTTTTGCGTTACCCAGAAAGTGTTGGGATAAGGGCTACCCCGAAGCTCTTGAGAAGATTGCGTCAACTTTGGAAGCCGGGGAGGCGCACTACCGTACATCCTTTGGGGACGAGGGGTATACGAAGCTGATGCAGCTCACTGCCTGCGAGGTGAAATCATATCATCGCCGGATAAACAGAAGTGATATGCTAAGAGAGGACGTGATCACCGAGAACATTGAATCCGTTATCGCTCAGTATGGAAAGGTAATCGTTGGTTCCGGAAGCGCTCATGCAGGGAAAAAGGCCGTTACAATAGTAGGTGATAATGAAGGTTCGTGGGTTGGCGTAAGGCTCCAGGCACGGTACGGGTCCCGCGTGTGGTCAGGTTGCTTTCTTCCAGTACGGGGATACATACCGATATTTAGCAGTAATTCTCCGTGCAAGGATTTTGACGCCTATGCAGAGAGCTATCCCAGTGATCTCATGAGGATTGTTCCGGACCTCTACCCGAATCAGACGGTGTATCTTCCCTTTACCGGAGAACCTTTTACAAACAAAAAAATAGGAGTGAGTAACAACGTATACGTTCCGGCAGAAGTCTTCGACGCGCTGGTGCTCTACCCTTACGTCACTTCGCTTAAGTCTCATTAAACAACATTCTTCCGGGCACGGCGCCTTGCCGGACCCGGTTTTCTGCATGCTTAAAGGATGATTTTTTACTATTGCAGGGCAAACAGGAACATCCGGAGAACTATCAACGGGCCTTGGCATGTATATAGTCAAGAGCCTGCTGGATATTCACAAAGCGTCAATAAGTGTCAACAGTGAGGAACACGTTGGTACGACGTTTACTATTGAGTTTCCGCTTGCGGGGTAATTTGACCAAAACCACTCACCCATCAACATTAATACGCACGAGCTTGCGTTTTAATGGCTCATTTGCAACAAGTGACAACACCTGCTTTGCTTTTGATCGCCTGACAGCTGCAAAGGAATTACGATAGGTTATCTCAACAAGACCGAGATCGTCTTTGTTTAAGCGTCCCTTCTGCGACAGATAGCCAACGATATCACCTTTGCTTATTTTATCTCTCTTTCCGACATTGAGTTCAAGAGTCACCCATTCCGTTTTGTCAGGAAGTGGAAGGTCGGTTGAAATTTTATCAACAACCGGTTTTTCAGAAATGTACGGCGCAAGCTGCTCATTGGCCGAAAGAATGATAAAGGCTGTCCCGGTCGCATGCATACGTGCGGTTCTGCCATTACGGTGAATGAAGGATGATTCTGTTGATGGAAGATGATAATGGATGATATACTGTATTTCTGGAATGTCAATACCACGTGATGCCAGATCGGTTGTGACCAGCAGATGAAAACTACCGTTACGGAATTTCATTAGTGCTTCTTCACGCGCGTCCTGCTCCATCCCCCCGTGATACATCTTTACCTGACACTTCTTTTTATATAGAAAATCCATAACCCGTTCAACGGCATCACGATGATTACAGAATATCAGTGCCGGCTGATTTCCTATATATTTTATTAGATGCAGCAATGTGTCAAGCTTATCCGGAACAGGAGATTCAACAATTTTCATTGAAATACGCGGCTGCACTAGTTCATCAGTAAATTCGATACTGCATGGATCGGTCATTTTTACAAAATCAGGAATTGATTCAAGTTTTGTTGCTGATATGCAGATACGTTTTTTGAGTTTCGTTAGTTTATCAACAATTGGTGTCATGTCATCAATAAATTCAAATTCAAGCGATTTATCAAATTCATCAAGGACAAGCATTGATATTTGTGAGTAATCAAATCGTTCATGCTCTATATGTGAAGCAATCCGCCCCGGTGTTCCGACAAGTATTGATGGCTCCAGGAGAAACTCCTCTTTCTCTACGTCAATTGGATGTCCTCCATAACAGCACATCATCCTGACACCGGTACCCATTGACTTATGAACATCATGTATCTGCTGTGCAAGCTCCCGTGATGGAACTATTATCAGTGCCTGGACTTTTCCGTTGTGCGATGCTGCAATCTTTGTTACCGGTAAAAGATATGCCAGTGTTTTTCCTGAACCGGTCGGTGCAATTATGAAGGTATTACGATTTTTATAGATTGCATCCATTGCCTGAGTCTGCATTGGAGTAAGCGCTTCAATACTAAGCTTTTTTAAAGTACTTTTTATCACAATTCGCACTTTCTGTCACAACCACTACGTGTTTACGGGAGCAGCATTGACCTGGTAATTAATGGATGTTTCTTGCATAACACGTTTTTATTTCAATCAATTAGCGCTTGGTACCATGTGATACGATACGAATTGAATGCTATCAAAGCGACTGACATCAGCTGATCAAACGCACGAAAATATACGTTTTTACCTCATCGATTATCATATTTTTAATTGAGCGAGAGAAATAAGCAAAAGAGTGAAACGGATCTGTCGGTAATACATCCCGATATGATTGATTACCTTTTACAACTACTATTTTCGAAAGTAACATCATGAATGAAATAATCAGAAATGCACAGGAAAAAGATCTGCCTGTACTGGTGGAACTCCTTAATGAACTCTTCTCCAATGAACTTGAATTTTCTCCTGATCCTCAAAAACAGTTTCAGGGGTTACATGCATTATTACTATCAGACAATGGGAACATTCTTGTTCTGGAAATTGACAATGAGGTTATCGGCATGGTAAGTCTTCAGTATTTGATCAGTACATTTCTCGGTGGAAAAGTTGCACAGCTTGAAGATATGATTATCAGTAAAATGTATCGCAAAAAAGGGTATGGATCAAAGCTCTTTTCCCATGCGTTATCATATGCCCGCGAACACGGCTGTCTTCGGGTGACACTCCTGACCGATTACAATAACGAAATCGCAATCCACTTTTACGAATCGTTTAACCTGAAAAAATCGCCAATGATTCCGATGAGAATTGTTTTTTAGACAGAGAGTCTGGTAATTCATGATATTTTGGTATTTTATTGTAAATTTTTGATACAACAGGTGAACATTCCTCAGAAATATCCCTTATTCTAAGTGATGTTTTCCTGTTATTATCCCTTGTTCTATGGGATATTTTTTTCCATGTGCATACCGTTTGAAGTAAAGAGTTTAGTTGAAGAGGATAAAATCACAGATAAAAACCTCCCCCCTCACCGCCAAAAATCAATTAGTTTATATCTATTATACAATTTATACAAAAATCCTAACTTTTATCGCAGGATCGCTACATGGACACTAATGAGCAGTATTTCGGGGAGTTTGGCGGAAAGTTTATTCCGGAGATCTTCCATGACACTTTTGAAAATCTAATTGCGGGATATAAAAAGATTCGAAACGACCAGTCGTTCTGGGACGAGTATGTAAACCTTCTTTCAACGTATTCCTGCAGGCCGACGCCGCTGACCTTCGCTGAAAACCTTACAAAATATTTCGGCGGAGCAAAAATTCTCATTAAGCGTGAGGATCTTAACCATACCGGTGCACATAAACTCAACAACGTTATCGGTCAGGGCCTTCTCACAAAGCTAATGGGAAAAACCCGCGTTATTGCTGAAACCGGTGCGGGACAGCACGGTGTAGCAACCGCGACCATGGCCGCAAAATTTGGCTTTAAATGCACGATCTACATGGGTGCCAAGGATGTTGAACGTCAGTACCCCAACGTGTTCTGGATGCAGAAGCTCGGTGCAACCGTTGTCCCTGTTCAGAGCGGATCAAAAACGCTGAAAGACGCCATGGATGAAGCGATGCGCGACTGGGCAGAGAATTTTCAGGATACCCACTATGTTATCGGAACAGCTTGCGGTGCCTATCCCTACCCGGAAATGGTTACCTGGTTTCAGTCGATTATTGGAAAAGAATTAAAAAAGCAGATGCGTGACCAATACAAAACCCTGCCAAAAGCAATTTATGCATGCGTTGGCGGAGGATCAAATGCACTTGGGGTGATGCACGATTTTCTCGACAACAAAGAAGTCGACCTTGTCGGCGTTGAAGCCGGTGGAATGGGTCTTGACACACCACATCATGCATCACGTATTGCATCAAAAAACGGAACTCCAGGGATCGTTCAGGGCTATAAATCATTTTTCCTTCAGGATAATGATGGCCAGATGCGCCACACGCACTCAATCAGTGCTGGTCTTGACTATGTGGGAGTTTCACCGATAATTGCGCATTACTGGAAAGAAAATCGAATTCGTATTGAAGCTGCAACGGATAAAGAGGTGGTTGATGCCGTAAAGCTGACAATAGCAAAAGAGGGCATTATCCCCGCACTTGAATCAGCGCATGCGTTTGCACAAGCCTATAAGGAAGCATCATCGTATGGCAAGGACGATATCATCGTGATCAACCAGAGCGGCCGCGGTGATAAGGATATCTTTACTGTTGCAGATGCATTCGATGATCAGGAGTGGAAAGATTTCTTAAAAGGAAAGGTAGCGTCATTTTAATATATGAGTACACTTACAACATTACAGAAAAATATTCAGGCCCGGCGTACCACAAAGAGTGTGCTTGTCATGTCGCATACAGTCATGGGGTATCCATCACTGGCATATAATCACGAACAGGTTAAAACGCTTGTTGAATCCGGTGTTGACATTATCGAACTTCAGTTCCCGTTTTCGGACCCTATGGCTGATGGTCCAGTGCTATCAAAAGCAAATCAGGAATCACTTGAAAACGGTACTACTATTGCCCGGTGTTTTACTGAAGCAGAAAAAATCACATCGGCGTTTCCAACAACAATGTTTGTGATCATGACCTATTACAATGTTATCTATGCCTATGGTAAAGAAGCGTTTCTTAAGAAAGCAAAAGAATGCGGTATTCAGGGAATTATTATACCGGATCTTCCACCAGATGAAACTGAAGCACATGAGTATGTAAAGGCTGCCGATGCAACCGACATTGCAACGATCTTCCTCTGCACTCCGTTTACATCACAGGAACGGCTTAATTATATTGCACAATATGGACGCGGCCTGATCTATTGTGTCGCACGTCTTGGAACAACCGGCCGTCATACAAAATTCGGCCCTGAATTCGAAGCGTACATTAACAACGTTAAAAAAACATTTACGCTGCCCATTGGTGTGGGATTCGGCGTTCAGTCCGCCGATGATGTCAACCACCTGAAACGGGTCGGTGCCGATATAGCGATTATCTGCTCGCATGTTATCAGGATGTCGATGGATAAAGGTTTACCGGCAGTAAAGGAATATTTAACAGGTATCAGTAACGCTACAAAATAACTATCATGCAACGTAATTGTTGTCATTGAATTAAAACCATTCCGTTTGTGGGGACACGACAAACATTGTCCCTGCAAACGTTGCAAACGATTCTAATAAAACTATAGTGATGCCGATCCCCAACCAACGATCAATCTTCCACAATTACAACCAAACAATTTGACATTGCAGTCCGAATTTAGTATTATATAAGTACTACTAAACAAGGAGACTAATTATGGGTATTAATTTGAAAGAAGACATAAAGCCGATTTCGTATATCAAAACAAATGCAGCGGACATGCTTAATTATATTAATGAAAATAAAAATCCAATCATTATTACACAGAATGGTGAGGCACGCGGGGTATTTCTTGATATTGAATCGTATCAAAACATGCTAAATGCGATTGCACTGCTAAAAATCATTCAGATTTCTGAAAAAGAAATTTCTAATGGTGAAGTTTCCAAAGTTGAAGATGTCTTTGATGAACTCTACAAAAAAATAGAGCAGCAATAACAATGAAAGTTAACAGGGCATATTCATTAATTATCACAAAATCAGCAAAACGCGATCTTCATGATATTGTATCGTTTATCGCTTTATCTAATAAAACTACTGCCAAATCAATACTTGATAAACTACGCCTGAAAATCAATAACCTTTCCCTGTTCCCTGAGCAGGGACGAATTACTCCGGAATTAGAGAAAATTAATATTTTTATTTATCGGGAACTAATCGAAGCACCCTGGAGAATAATTTACAAAATAGAAAGTAACACATTACTCATTGTAGCTATTCTTGACGGACGAAGAAACATTGACGATCTGCTTTTAAAACGACTACTGCAATAAAACAAAGTAGACATTGTCTTTGCCACACTATCAACTGTGTTTATACAATAAAAACTGTATAAAAAAATAACGGCTCAGCATTACTGCCGAGCCGACAAACTATTACAAACCTCCGTTTTAAGGTTTATGTTCTCTTGCATTACTTAAAATGTGCTTCGAAACGTTTTTTACGGGTTGCCCCCTTTCGTTTGCCAGAATCCAATCAACCTGATCATTCACAGCTCTTCTGGAAAACTGTGACGCCTTCTACGTTATAGAATTGAAAAATGCACTTTCAAACTGCACTTTTCAGAGGTCTGAAGCATTCAACACTCTGAACACTCCATACTTTTAATATACCCCAAAATTTCAAACTTTCAATATATATTTTCGTTTTCCGACCCTGTTTATTGTGTTTTTTTGTAACTCATTGAATTGTTCAAGTATATTTTTTCAGGACGTGACACATGACACGTGACTGGTAACGAAAAACGTGTATAAAATTGTAATCGTTATAGTCGATCTTCAGAAAATTTTATGAACAGAATTAAAAACGGCTATGATAAAGAAAGATTATGTTAAAAATGAATACTCCAGAGCTCAACGGAATCCTTTATGGTAGCGATTGTGCGACTCCAACACCAGTAGTCCTTAAAGCAGGTCTTATTGATCTGATTTTTCAGGATGGAATGATTCGCAGGATCACCTTTGATACGATCCCTGTCTGTAACCGCATCTACTTTGCCCTCAGAGATCGTCACTGGAACACCATTCCAGGTTCATTCACCATTATTCACCAGTCGATCGATTCAAGTGGCTTTAAACTGACATTCAAAGGTACATATTCGCAGGGTGATATTAACCTTGATTCAACATTCAATCTACATGGACGATCATCCGGGGAGCTTACATTTTCTTTCAAAGCGGTGGCACGCACCTCTTTTTATAGAAACCGTATCGGATTCTGTACATTGCTTCCGATCGATCAATGTACCGGTAAAAAATACAGGGTGATACGATCTGACAACAGCAGCATAGATTGTATATTTCCTGAACTGATTGTACCCTGGCAGCCACACCTTGACATAAAGAGCATACACTATGCGGTTACCGATTATACAAACGTAACAGCCACCTTTGATGGTGATCTGTTTGAAATGGAGGATCAGCGCAACTGGACCGACTACTCGTATAAGATTTACAGTACAAGACTATCGGATCCATTACCGGCTCTGGTTGAAAAAGGAACATCAATCGAACAGACAATCACATTTACATTTGCATCACTCATGAATACCACAAAATCAATCCGGGAAAACAAACAGAATGTACCGGTAGTACGTAATGATCTTTCAGGCAATACATACAAAGTACCGCAAATAGGAACCTGCCTTGACTATTCAAAAATTAATTCTGTCAGCAGTGACCGTATTAATCAGTTTGCGTATATCCGTTTTGATATCTTTTTTGATATGGAGGATTCCTGCAGTAGTATTGTGTCGATATTATCCCATTGCAGATCATTATTAATTAAACCTGAGCTCGTGCTGTACTGTACCGACGATATTACAAAAGAACTTGCCCATGTTGCAGAATGTATTTCGGCATCCGGTATCAAACCAGTCCGCATTATTATACTTAAACAAAGTGAGGTCATTGTATCCGAATTAACTATCACCAATGCAAAAACCATCTTGGGCCAGGCACATCCGGATACACCGCTTGTCTTTGGCACTGACAAATATTTCGTTGAGCTCAATCGCAACCGCAGCGCAATTGACTTGTGCGAGCACATCTGCTATTCACTGAATCCTCAGGTGCATACATTTGACAGTGAATCGATCATGGAAAATCTGCCGGGGATCAGTGCAACAATTCATACAGCACAAACACTCTTCGGGAATAAAAAAGTTCATATCACACCTATTACGCTCCGCCCCCGTACCAACAGGTCAAATCCACTCAAAGACGGAGGTCCGGACATGCGTCTCTATGGGTTATTTGGAGCAGCATGGACTGCAGGTGTTCTTTTTTACAGTATACAATACAATGTCGACTCTTTCTGTCTTTTTCAATTCAATGGTGACCATGGTATTTTTGACAACATAAGAAACAAAGTCACCCCGGCTTATCATCTTCTGTCAAAGATTGCACCATTCTCAGGCGGACAATTTAGCAGGGTGATTTCCGGAAATACCAAATCCCTCGTAGCATTTCACCTGCACAAGGAAGATCGATCACTTCTTGTCATCGCTAATATCACAAATACAGATCAGACATTTATTTTTCCAAAAGAGATTACCGGTAAAGCACAGATTATTGACTCAACATCATTTGAACAGTTAAGTACAAACTATACAATGTGGGAAAAACAATCAAAACAAGTGACGTACAAAGGTACTATCACATTACCTGAATACGGGGTAATACTGATTGAACATGATTCGTAAACACTCGCAGCCTGCCTGATTCTGTTTTTTCTGAATTCCGGCTACTTCCTCCAGCCTCCCCTACAACCCCATCTCCTCCATATCACTCTCATTATGACAAGCAGTGTCATTTTTCCCAATGAGCACTTTTTCATAATCGAGCAGCAACCAGATAGTGTCGGGATGATCCGTCTGAAGCTCCTGATCACACAGTTCCATAGCAGCATCAAAATCACCAATACGTCGCATTATATCAATAAGTATGAGATTTTCTTCGACATGCGACTGACTGAACTCCTGATTTTTTTCCTGTGCGTATCTGAAATGCGTCAAAGCTTCTTTACGGCATACGATAGCATTTGCAGGGGCACCGTTATCATCACAGACCCAGGCAGCACATAGCAGTGCCCAACCACTGTCTGCAAATGATCCCATTGATGTCATAAGAAAACTGTGAGCCCTGAAAGCAACTGCTGTAAGCGGAAATGATACATCATCAATAATACCCTTGTACTCAGGGCTATTAATATATGATGGGTCCACTTTGCATTCTGCTGAAATGTCCGGTGCACAATAGTTGCAGCTTTCACAGCGTTGAATCCACATGTACACCAGTGAACGCTGAATATGTGATGGCCGCCCGTCAAGATCGCGAATGCCTGTCAATTTTTGAGAAAGATCAACCAGCGGAAAGCGGTTACTCTCACCACATACAGAACAGTTTTTATTTGTCAGATAGAGTGTTGTCATACTACTGGTTTTTATTCTTTTTGTCAATTTTGTAATCAATAAAGCTCCAGATCATATCCGGAACAATAACAAGCGCGATCGGAGCGACCTCAACCCGTTTATTGGCAATACATCCAATTGTAAACCATGCAAGAGCGCCGCCGGCAAGCCCGGCCATGACATAGCTTTTGCGTTTTTGCCCGACATGATATTGATAATATCCCGGAAGAAACAGGCTTGAGAAAAGTTCGCCATTCCCGCTTAGCTGTTGCATATCCCTGGCGACATCATAGTTCATGGTTTTTTTCCATTCCTGGGCATTTCCCCTTGTTGCCTCAAGTTCGATATCATAACTTGTGAGGCCGGATCTGCGTTTCTTTATCCATTTATCCTCATTCATCTCCAAAGGTTCCCAGGGTTTCTGAATATATTCACCTACCGAAATGCCCGCATTCAACAGTTGTTCAAGTTTGGGCATACTAATATTGTTCTCGTTAATAAGCCGCCACTCAGTCTGTGATAAACCGAGCCGCTCCCACGGACGCGACTCATCCTGAGCTTCAGAAAAACTATTGAATAGTACCAGAAAGACACAGGCTGCACAGCACAAACCAGATATTTTTTTTACCGGAATACTCATCATGTAACCCCTCATAATCCTATGAAAAACCAATGATTAATTAATATACGTTATTCCCTTCACATGTGCACGATCGTTATTGGCACTTGGAAAGAATCCCTAAATCCTGTATAATCTAGAAAGCATCATGCGCAGTATATCACATCAACACCAAATATACCAGAACAGTCACAGACGATATCTATTGTCAAGTACGGTTGCTTTGTCCATATCAATTTAATAGCTGTTATCATATTCTGAAATGAGGTGTGTTATGAGATTACGTTCCAGAATTACCGATGACTTTGATATCGAAAAATTCGAATGGATTGACGGAGAGAGAATAGCTCTTGACGAAATCGATCTGAAAATCGAGAATGCTATCCAGCGCAATGCAAGCCTCTTTCTGTTTGAAAGGAATCCTGATTTAAACTGGATTTTCGGTATGGATGCAACAGAGTAGTAATTGTTTTGTAAACACCCCGGTTACTATCACACCTGTATCACCTCAAATAATGTTATACTTTTTTGCAATAATTGTCACATTTTTTACGTATCTTATCAGTATGATGTGTAAATAAGTAACTCTTTTCCTGTACTTATACCAGAATTTGTGAATTAGCAACCATGCATATTACAACCGATAAGACTGATTTGACAATTGGAATACTGTCAGATACCCATGGGCTGATACGTGAACAGATCTACCTGCATTTTAAGCAGTGTGATTTTCTACTTCATGCAGGAGATATCGGTTCTCCATCAATTTTGACTCAACTTTCTGTTATCGCTCCGGTTTACGCCGTACTTGGCAACACCGACAGTACCTGGGTGTTCCCGGAACTTAAAGAAACTGTTTTTTTCGAAACTCCCCAGTGTATGCTTTGTGTGACACACGATTGCAAATCAATCGATTTTGAACCTGCGGTCTGTTCAATCGACTGTGTGATCTGTGGCCATACGCATATTCCTGAGATACGTAATCGGGACAACACTCTCTATATCAACCCTGGAAGTGCAGGCCCCCGACGATTCGATCTTCCGGTTTCTATTGCCGTTCTTACCATACGCGGGAAAAAACTTGATGCACAGATAATCCACCTTCAGGCATCATAAGTTTGTTCCACACCAGTACAGCCTATAAGTTTTACGTATCGATGCGGAAGTTTTTATCGCTATTGGCAACATAGGTATTGAGTGAAACAGGGTGTAAAACTATATTTACTATTGTTATCAACAGTACAGGTACCAATGTGTTTATCGTTGTACAATTCTTTAAAAGAAGTTATGATCACCCCGTGGATATTTTCCTGAAAAGCCATTTCTACGACAACCCTTTTAGAGAGGATCTATGAGCAGAGGTCTGTTACTTTTTATAGCACTGTTAATTTTATTCGGGACGTCGTCAGCTCAGGATACATTTGATGTTGATGGGCAGGGTATTGGTGCTAATCAGCGTGAGGCGCTTAAAGCTGCAAAACGTGATGCGATTGAAAAAGGTATCGAAAAGATACTTCATTCGCAAACAGAGCGTGAAAATTTCAAGGCAAAACGTGATCTGGTGCTCACAAAAACTATCGGTGCAATAAAAACCTACCAGATACTTTCCCAGCATACTCAGGATGATGGATTTCTTAAACTCGTGATTAAAGTGGCTATTTCAAAGCAGACTTTACGTGATGAACTCGCTGCATCAAAGATTGTGATTGAATCGATGAGTAAGCCCAAAGTACTGATCGTTATCAACGAAAGCAACATCAATAATGATGATCCCGGGAATACATCAGCGGAAACTGCAATTATAGCAGCACTCAAAGACCCTTACGGATTCGAAATTGTTGATCAGAAAATAGTAACTACGATTAAACGTAACAAACAGAAGATCGTATCACCCGAAAGCAACGTTGCTGAAGTTGCATCACTTGGAACCCGGTTTGGTGCCGACGTTTTTATTACCGGCACAGCAACCAGTCGCCGTGCGGAAATGTCATCTGAGAACGCAGACGGAATGATTGCTGTTGATGCGGATGTAACAATTAAAGCAATAAACTGCATAACTGCACATGTTATCGCAACTGCATCAGAGCATACCGAAAAAGCTCATATCAGCCCGCAAACAGCAGGTACTCAGGCTATTGCAGCGGCAGCGAAGAAATGTGCTGAAACGATACTTGATTCACTTATTAAAGATTGGCAAAATCAGACCAGGATCGGTGTACTGATTACAATTACTGTTAATACTGTTGCAACAGCCAGAATAAAGAACAATGTAATCAGTACCCTTAAGGGTATAGCAGGTGTCACCAGTGTAAATGAACGCAGCTGGAACACCAGGAACAACACTCTGTCAGTTGACATACAATACAAAGGTAATCCAAACGGACTCGCAACTAAAGCTGATGGTTACAAACTGTCAACTGGCGGGAGGAGTCTTGCGGTTACCGGTATTAATGGTCAGGAAATTACACTTTCAGTACAAGCTTTATAGTGAAGTAACGAGTGACACGTGACAGGTATTTACTTGTCACCTGTTACGGATCATACGTTACTTTTTACGGATCACGGAGAACTATGCTACCTCGTAAAAAAACTCGCAGAATTACAGTCAAAAATGTACCGATCGGTGATAATGCACCGGTTGTTATCCAGTCAATGTCAAATGCAAGCCCGTACGACAAGGATAAACTCCTTGCACAGATCAACCAGCTCAAACTTGCAGGTTGTAAAATAGTACGATTAACAGTACCCGATGAAGAAGCAGCAGCGGTATTTGCACAGGTGCGTAAAGAAACGAATATGCCGCTTGTGGCAGATATTCATTTTAATTACAAGTGTGCACTTGCTGCGATTGATGCCGGTGCTGACAAAATAAGAATAAATCCGGGCAATATCGGATCAGAGGACCGTGTAAAAGCAGTTGTGGATGCAGCAAAAGCATCAAAGATTCCCATCCGTATCGGGGTTAACAGCGGCTCACTTGAAAAGAACCTTCTCGAAAAGTTCGGTGGTCCTACGCCGGAAGCTCTCACTGCAAGTGCGCTTGGCTATATTAACCTTATGGAAAAACTCGGGTTTGGTGATATCATTCTTTCCATTAAAGCAAGTGATGTTCTCACAACGATCAAAGCGTGCAGGTTGCTTTCTGAGAAAACGGATGTACCTCAGCATATCGGCATAACAGAATCAGGAACAGTTCGCACCGGGTCAATCAGATCTGCTGTGGGAATCGGGACACTGCTTGCTGAGGGTATCGGGGATACAATCCGTGTATCGCTTGCCGGTGATCCGGTGCGTGAAATATATGTCGCAAAAGAGATTCTTAAGTCACTTGACCTTGACAGTGGGCCGGTAGTTATCGCATGTCCAACCTGCGGAAGAACCTCCATTGATGTCGAAGAGCTCGCAACACGGGTGGAAGAACTTGTTGCCGGTATTACGGCATCTATTAAAATCGCAGTTATGGGCTGCGTGGTCAATGGTCCCGGTGAAGCAAAGGATGCAGATATCGGCGTCGCAGGCGGTAAACACGAAGGGCTTGTTTTTGTAAAGGGTCAACAGGCAATAAAAGTTCCTGAGAGCGAGTTGCTACCGACACTTAAGAAGTATATTGACAACCTGGTGAAGCAGCTCGGCTAAACTATTAATAAGTCATAAACTTCTCTATTAAAGCCATGACTATCTCTACTTGAATACATTACAAGGCATTTTATGAGGATTCATTTTACGGCTTTTATTATTTCGATGTTAGTATCTTTGTCTTTTTCAGAACAGTCCTATTTAAAGAAGGAATATGAGAAATATGGAGAACTACAGGTAATCAGCTGCATCGGTCTTGCGTCATGTATAGCAGTTGACATACTTGGAATTAACAAATATAATTCAAAACCCGAAATAAAATATTCCAAAACTACAGTCTTTAACGACACAACGACTCATAAAACAAAAGATTACTCACAGAAGATACTTGGGAAGAAAATATTATATGTATGTATTCCGCTTACAGTTTTTACAACATATACAACAATCAAGTGTACTTATAATAAGAACAGATTTAAAAGGATGTATTTAAAGGCATCTTCAAACAGCGTTAGTTTTCATTATGTTTTTTAGAAAAACATGCATGTACGCATATAAAAAAATTAAAAGGTGTAGAAAAAAATCATTACCAATAAGCGTGATACAACAAAGCAATTCAGATTTTTGATTACCTAACACCGGGATTGTTGAATGTTGACAGATACTGCTGGCATTCCGTTCTTATTGCCAGAATCCTGCCGGAACTACATACTTAAACTATTGTGGAAGATATCGTCGGATTAAGTATTTTTACAAAGAAATGTTTAGCGATCAGAAAGTAGCATCATGATCAACAGAATAATTTGCTCCGAGAATGAAAAAATCGTAATTATTGACAATGGTAAAACACAAAAGCTCACAAGTGAATTTATCAATCAATACTGCTCCAACCATGCCCAGATTGTGAAAAAGCACTCCTGGAAAACTGAAGGTTACGGGGCACAATTCAGGCACGAACAATCCTCACTAACTAATGAACATATTGATTCATTGCATGCAATGGCACGCATTACCGGAATCAGCTCAAATGGACATGATGAAATTATCTATAGTGTTACTGTCGGGGATACCAGTGGAGTATTCAGACGTTCGATCGCTGTTGAAGGAATTGATAATGAGGGGCATATCCTACATGATCGTCAGCTTAAAATTTTTGATATCGCATCGAATAGCGATGGTCGTATTGCTTTTTCAGTTATCAACAAAAACGGCGAGCAGAATATTGCCATTTGCAAAAAAGGCACTTCTCAATACAACGAAATCACTGAAGGGATTTCTATCGATCGTAACCCCTGCTGGGATCCCGGAGATCCTGACATACTATTATTTGATAGTGCACCAGCAGGTTTTTACAGTAGCGGCCAACGTGTAGTTTACTCCCGATCAATAATGAAAATAAATCTTGTAACATCAGAACTTGAGGAGCTTTTTGCAAACGACAACTATGATTTAGTAAATCCGCAAATCGATGATGCCGGTAACATCTGGTGTATCCGTCGCCCCTACAAACCAGTCCGAAACGCTATGTCACTCCTTGAAATTTTCCTGATTCCTTACCGCCTTGGTGTTGCGATTTTCAGGGCGATTGAATTCTTTACTATTAAAAACACCGGCAAACCACTGATTACATCAGGTCCAAACCCTGCGAAATCGCAATCTGTACCAGAAGACATGATGTATGACAATATCAGAATTGAAGCTCAGAAAAATTACAAGGAAAATCTCAAATATGACAATCAATTTGCCGGATATATCCCCGGATCATGGGAATTAATCAGCATTTCAAAAGATAAAAATATTACTGTAAAAGCAAAAGGTGTTTGTACATACCGTGTAATTTCTCACGACAGATTTATATATTCTAATGGAAACTACCTTTTTGATGTTACAGATAATAAAAAAGTAAAAGTATCTGACATTCATTTTCCCGCTTCTATTATTGTAATTTAAACAATCGGCTTAAACAGAATCTGCCAACGTTCCGACGTTGTAAACATCTAACAGGTATTGAAATTTTTTCTATATACACATACACTCTACAACCCGAACTTCAGCCACATTCCGGCAGAAAAACTTCTTTGATCACCCTGAGACGGATTTGTATAATACTTGCTGCTTGACATTCCGCCAAAGTTTCTTGAACCATCAAGACTCAGGCTTACATTGTCCTCAAGATAGAACTCAAGTTCCATAAATACACTTTCTATCCGTTTATTCTCAGGTACAAAGTATTTACAGGCAAGGCCGTTAATACCGCCAGTTCCTATTAATCTATCTGTAAACATATAATGCACCCCGGCATTAACCACCTGATGCTTGAAATTATGTTCGAATCCTTCGTATTCTCCAGTTGCTCTTTTTGTCATTTCTGTATAAAAAAACAGTCTGCTGCAAACAGGCACAGTATACGACAATGCAAGTTCCATCACTGTTTTGTAGTAGTCATCTGTGCCGCGATGATCTGTCACCGGATTATAATATCCCGATGGTCTCCATATACCAACACCTGCTACACCAAGAGACATTTTAAATCCGGTATAGATCACAGGGATGTGTGTGTCAAGTGCTTCACTGATTTTAAATACCGCAAATGCATTAAGTTTTGTTGTATCAACAGCACGATCCTTTACAAGTACATTTTCTATCTGTTCCATAACATACTTTAGATCTTTATCATGACGTAATATCAGCTTTTCACGCCTTATAACCACCCTGGAAAGTTCATACAACGTTTCTGATGTCAGGGTATCGGTAATAACGCCAGCCTCTTTGAGCTTACGTTCCATTTCGAACGCTGCATACAATGGTCGTACCGGTTTTCGAAAACTTACACCGACCTCTGCTTTACCTGTAAGATCATTATAATCATTTGTAGCTTCATACAGCGTTGATTTGTTCCATTCCCGCCTATACCAGTTATCCACAGTCACACCAGCGAATAAAATATTGTTAAATAGTTCAGCAAAGGGATGAAGCTCATATTGCGAATGCAGTGTAGAATTTGCACGTAAATATTTGTCTTTTGATTTTCTGATATCACCCTGATAGAATTCTTCTGTTTCACCGTAACGCCCGGAAGCTGCCAGTGATGTATTGACATCAAGCCAATACATCGGGCGAATCATAGTAAATTTATACGCACCATTAGCTTGTCCATTGACATAATAATATGATTCTTCTGAATAATTACCGCGCGTTTCAGTACCGTAGCTGCTCAGGTTAAAACTCAGTGATGGATCTGATATTGTGTACTGAGGATATTCAAATGTTTTTAATTTCAGCATAAATCTGTTAAAATTTGTAACAGCATGCGTTGCAGAATAACAAACGCAGATAAGAGCCATAGTGGTGATAATTTTCATGAGATACAGTTCCTCTTTATGGGTATTTGATAAAGTTTACTAACAGTTGATTATTGTTCGATTACTTAATTTACAATTTAAAATACTTCAAACCAATTGCCTCGCCAATAAATTACCGTACTGTTTAGCATGTCATTATGCACCTGATTATAAACGTTTCATGTAATACATACATTACCGTTTTTTTCTAACTATCACGTAACACTACACAACAGCGACCGGTTATAGGCATTCGATCCCATTATTTCGGAATCGCTGAATTAATAGCATCATTAAGGCGAGTATTCAAAATCCCTGGCTTACTACTGGCAGAACACGCTGCTCAGGAAGTATCTTTTTACCCTGCGAATCTTTCAGTGGCTGAAATTTAAGCCAATACTTAACGAATTAATTCGCAACTCATTGTTTTTACTGGTCACGTGTCACGCGTTACGCGTCACATATTTTTACGGAGTTTTCTTGCATGAACATTATTGCTCAACTCGTTACCGATTTTAATCTTCAGCTTTTCCAGGTTGAAAACACAATTGCACTCTTTGATGAAGGGGCGACTGTTCCTTTTATCGCCCGTTATCGTAAAGAACGTACCGGCTCACTTGATGAGATCCAGGTTCGCGATCTTCAGGCGAAATATACCTATTACAAGGAGCTCGATGAACGCCGGACAACTATCCTCGAGAGTATCGAATCACAGGGTAAACTGACCCCTGAACTCAAGGCAAAAATTGAAGCGACTCTGAGTAAGACTGAACTTGAAGACCTCTATCTTCCCTACAAACCAAAACGTACCACACGTGCAACCAAAGCAAAAGAAGCCGGGCTTGAACCATTGGCTCGCTGGCTGCTTGACCTGCAGGATGCAACGTGTGATCTTCACGCAAAAGCAGCCGGGTTCCTTAACCCTGAAAAGGATGTTGACACTGCGCAAAAAGCGTTACAGGGTGCATGTGATATCCTTGCTGAAGAGCTTTCTGACAATGCAGATATCCGCAAATGGCTGCGTGATCTTGCACATGATGAGGGTCAGATGGTAAGTGAGGTTAAAAAAGAGTTTGAGGGTCAGAAAACCAAGTATGAGATGTATTATAATTTCAAGGAAAATGTTCGCACGTTGCCATCACACCGTATTCTTGCGATGCTTCGCGGTGAGCATGAAAAGGTTCTCCGTTTGTCACTTGGTATGCCGGATGCAAGTGCGCTGCATTATCTTGAATCAAAACTTATTAAAAATTCATCAAGTGCTGCTGCGGAACTGCTGCGTACCACTGCAGCCGACAGCTTCAACAGACTGCTTCATCCGGCAACAGAAACCGAGATCCGCAAAGAGATTCGCGACAAAGCGGAAGAAGAGGCGTTTAAAGTATTCGGCGAAAATCTTGAAGCACTTCTTTTGTCTGCTCCTGCGGGACGTAAATCAATTATCGGTCTTGATCCGGGCTTTCGTACCGGATGTAAACTTGCTGTTCTTGATGATACCGGGAAATTTATTGAAAACGCCACAATATACCCTCATGAACCTCAGAAAAAAACTGATGAAGCACGAGGTATCCTGCTAATTTACATAAAGAAATATAATGTACGGCTGATTGCAATCGGCAATGGAACTGCAAGCCGCGAAACCGATGATTTTGTCAAATCTGTATTAAAAGAGCTACCACCGGAAGAACGGCCGACCAGTGTTGTTGTCAGCGAATCAGGTGCATCGGTGTACAGTGCGTCTGATGTTGCGATAAAGGAATTTCCTGATCTTGACCTTACGGTGCGCGGTGCCATTTCAATTGCCCGGCGTTTACAGGATCCGCTATCTGAACTTGTAAAGATTGATGCAAAAGCTATCGGTGTCGGTCAGTATCAGCATGATGTCAATCAGACAAAACTGCAGGATTCACTTGATGCAGTTGTGGAAAGCTGCGTGAATCGTGTTGGAGTGGATGTAAACCTTGCATCTGAAGAGCTGCTCAAATACGTTTCAGGGCTGAACCGGCTTATTGCAGCAAACATAGTCAACTACCGCAATCAGAATGGAGCGTTCACATCGCGTCAATCGCTCATGAAAGTTCCGGGGCTTGGAGAAAAGAAATTCCAGTTATCTGCCGGATTTTTGCGTATCGCCGGAGCGAAAAACCCGCTTGACAACTCATCTGTACATCCGGAACGTTACGATCTTGTTAAAAAGATGGCTGATGAACTCAAGACAACAATTAATGAGCTTATCGGCAACAGCATTCTTATTAAATCAATTAACAAAAAACAGTTTGTCACCGATGATGTCGGATTGCCGACAATTGAAGATATTATTCAGGAGCTTGAGAAGCCGGGACGTGACCCGCGGGCTGAATTCAGCTATGCAAAATTCAATGACGCTGTAACGGAGATTAAGGATCTTAAAGAGGGAATGTGGCTTGAAGGATCTGTCACCAACGTGACTAATTTCGGAGCATTTGTCGATATCGGCGTACACCAGGATGGTCTTGTGCATATATCAGAACTAAGTGATTCATTTGTAACCGATCCGATGAAAGTAGTGAAAGTCGGTCAGGTTGTCAAGGTACGGGTCATGCAGGTTGATGCAGAATTAAAGCGCATATCATTATCAATGAAAACCGGTGAGGGTCGCCCGCAGGGACAATCGCCATCGAAACCGCAGGACAACAAGGGACAGAAGCAATTTACAAAACAGCAACATCAGCAGATGTCTGCAAAGGATCTTGCGAATAAGTTCAAAAAGGATGATGGCTCAAATAAGCTTAAGACGGTGAAGCCTAAGTTTAATTTGAAGCAGTTTATGTGATTTTTTGTGAAGCGTAAGCGTGTAATAACGAATTACACGCTTACGCTTGCGCAACGGCTTTGCTTTAAGAGCCATTCACTAAACCCCTTTTCCATTGTTACGTTTCTCTTCTTTAGCCCTATACAGCGCCTGATCTGCAAGTTTCAGTAAAGTGTCAATATCAAAACCATGTTCCTGACTGGATGTGGCCCAGCCAAAGGAGTATCTTAACACCCATGGATTGTTATTTAGTTTATTGTATTTTTCAACCGCAAGATCAATCCGTTTTATTATCAGTTTACAGTCTGACTCTGAATAGTCAAGCGCAAGCGCTGTAAACTCATCGCCACCCATTCTGCCAACAATATCCGTTTTCCTGAATGTTTCGTTGAGAATATCAGCAATTGCTTTTATGGCAAGATCACCATGTGCATGCCCGTATGTATCATTGATAATTTTTAATTTGTCCAGATCGATATAAATACAGATAAATGAACGCCTATTTCTTTTAGCAAGAGCAATGTACCTGTCTGCAGTTGACAAAAAACCACGGCGGTTCAATAATCCGGTGAGTTCATCTCTGATAGAAATCTGTTCAAGCTTGTCGAGAGCCTGCTGAAGTTCTGCGGTCCGCTCCTGTACTTTTTTTTCAAGTAAAACTCCATATTCTCTCTCTTTTGTTATCATGTCCATCATCTGCATTGTTCCACTGAGACTGCCACGAATCATTTCAAGAAAGACTGGATTATAATCAGTCGGATTTGTTAAGAAGAAACCAATATCCAGGTTCGTTTCAAATAAGGGTAAGCAGATGAGATTAAAGTGGGGACGCAATGATGATATACCCCCGGGAAGAATCTGTTTTGACCTGAATACACGACCTGATTCATCTGTTGAATTTGAATAAAAAAGGACAGAATTATGTATATCTTTGTACAGGACGACAACAAACTCCTTAATGCCAATATTAATTAAATTTGCACGTAAGTACTCCCGTATCGCATCGGGCTCGGAAATTTTTCTAAGATCATCAATAAAACTGAAGAGCTGTCCCTCCTCTTCCTGACGCTTAAGCCGACTAATTTCAAAATGTTCTTCACTTATTGTAAAAAATATTTGCCGAATCTTATTGTGGAGATGGTGCGGAATTTCGTGAGAATGTTTATCCAGTATATAACCCAGACTGGAAATAAGTTCACTCAGTTTGCAGCCGTTTTTTAAAAAAGTAATTATTTCATTAATAAAAAAATCAATAACTGATGATTGATCTTCTTTAAGTAAATTGACAAATTGTTTTTCAAAGAAAGCATATGCTGTTGTATCAGCATCATCTAAGTCTGATGATTTAACCGGGACAGAAATACATCCACAAGATCGTCTCAGGAAACGTCGGCAGGGCAATGTAACAGTGGTCCCAGACGCCGTTTTTCCTTCAATAATCTCAACAAGTAAGTTTAATGCCTTCTTTCCAAGCTCAAATACAGGCTGACCAACCGTTGTCAATGCAGGTGAACAGGCACGAGCACTTATCAGATTATCAAACCCCCCAATGCAAACATCTCTGGGCACCCTGATTCCCCTGCGAAGCAGTTCATTCATAGCAAAAAGTGCCATCTGATCATTGGCGCCAATTATTGCATCAAATTTAATCTTTTTATTGTCAATAAATTCTTTTACAGCCGCAAGCCCGCTCTCCGATAGGAAATTCCCTTGAAAAACAAGATCTTCATTGAAGTGAATCCCGTGTTCCAAAAGAGATTCCCGGTAGGCTTCAAAGCGTTCATCTGCATCCGTGCAACTGATTGGTCCACGAATAAATGTAATTTCTTTCCGATGATGCACTTCAATAAAATGGTCGACGAGTTCTTTCATTCCACTTACATTATCAACAACAACGCTGGAATACCCAGACTTCCTGAAGCCTATGTGCACAGAAGGTAGTGCATCAAACCGGGAACAAAAACTAAAAAATCTTTCTTCAGTGATATAACTAATAAGTGAACCAGACTGAAAGATGATGCCATCAAAATCATCAGCGTTGATAAGATCAAAAACTCTATTTCTTTGTATATTATTGGAATGGAGACTATCTACATCCCCACCCCCAACCGTTAAAACCGAAACCCCAAGCTCTGCAACCGCACTTTGTATTCCTGAATACATGGTATGGCAGTATTCTGAGTAAAAATTATTTGCTATAAAAGCAATTTTATATGGTTTTAAAGGGGCCACATGTAGATTTTACAAAAAATTGTACTATTCTACAATATAAAAGTTTGAGAGCCAACCATTTTCAAAGAGCAAGAAACTTCTTTCTTTTGAATTTTATAACCTGCCGATGAAACCTTGATGGGTTGCAACGTCCCTATCGAATCACCGTCATCTACTCACGATGCAAAATATATCCCTTTTTGTATTAATTAAAATCATCAACCCGACACAGCATGACAAAACATATTTTATTACTGTCAGATAAAACAGGATCTGAACATTAAACAACTCCAGATCTGCAAACGATTGACCAGACTGTACAGAATTACTACTTGCTACCGTCAACAGTCTACTGACTACTATTCACGAAAGGTCTCCTGTGATCTATCCGGATATTAATGAAATAAAGAAACTCGCTGCACATTACACCGTTATTCCTGTCGTAAAAACGGTACTTGCAGATACTGAAACACCGGTTTCTGTATGGCTTAAGCTCTTTAAAAAAGAGAAATACAGTTTTTTGCTTGAAAGTGTTGTCGGTGGCGACACGGTAGCACGATACTCGTTTCTTGGTGGTGACCCGTTCATGACCTTCGCTGCCCGTGCCACATCATGGGAAATTAACGGCGCTCTGACCGACAGTGGAACTACTGATCCGATCGGTCGTTTGAGATCGCTCCTGAGCGCATACCAGTCACCAAGACTTTCGAACCTCCCCCGGTTTACCGGAGGTGCAGTCGGTTTTTTCAGCTATGACTCAATCAGGCTCTGGGAACATATACCGGATAAAAATCCCAAAGAAGATCCACTTGATGATATCTTTTTTGCTTTTTATAAGGATCTTATTGCATTTGACAACAAAGAGCACCGGTTGCTGCTTATCAGTAACATTGTCGTAACACCGGATACCGATCTTGATGCCGCCTACAGGCAGTCTCTTTATAATATTGGTGTCATGGAAGATAAGATGGCAGTGAGACTCATGTCGCACAGTATTTCTGTTGAGCCACAGTCTGAACCGGTCTCGAATTTTGCACGTGAAGAGTTTGAAAATGCAGTCAACAAATCAAAAGAGTACATAAAGGCCGGAGATATTTTCCAGGTTGTCATCTCTCAGCGTTTTGCTGTAAAGGTTAATGCAGATCCGTTTGATCTCTACAGAACTTTGCGTGTTGTCAACCCATCACCGTACATGTTCTATCTGTCACTTGGCGAAACAGCCGTTGTGGGTGCATCACCGGAGATGCTGGTTCGTATTGACGACGGCACAATTGAAGTTCGTCCGATTGCAGGAACATGCCGCAGAGGCAAAACAGAAAAAGAGGATGATGAACTGGTGAGGGTACTGGTTAATGATCCCAAGGAACGTGCCGAGCATATCATGCTCGTAGATCTTGGGCGTAATGATGTCGGCAGGGTGAGCGAGTACGGTTCTGTGCATGTTGAGGAGATGATGCACATTGAGAAATATTCTCATGTTAACCACATTGTGTCAAATGTCTATGGAACATTGCGTAGCGATAAAGATATTTTTGATGCGCTCTTTTCATGTTTCCCTGCCGGTACACTTAGTGGGGCCCCAAAGATCAGGGCGATGGAAATTATCGACGAACTTGAAAAAGTCAAACGTGGTCTGTATGGCGGGGCGCTGGGATATATCGATTTCAGCGGCAATATTGACACCTGCATTGTTATCAGAACAATTGTTTACAATCAGGGAACTGCACTAATTCAGGCCGGAGCCGGACTTGTTGCAGACTCCGTACCATCACGTGAATATCAGGAAACTGTAGATAAAGCATCCGCGCAGTTTTCAGCAATAAAACGCGCAGCGGAAATTTCAGGAACCAATTGACAGGGTACACTACTTTATGATACTTGTAATTGACAACTATGATTCATTTACATTCAATATTGTCCAGTTCCTTGGTGAAATATCAGACAAGGAGATAACCGTCTACCGTAATGACGCATTAACGATTCAGGAAATTCAGGCAATGTCTCCCGATGCGATTCTAATCTCTCCGGGACCATGCACCCCAAAAGAAGCCGGTATATCTGTTGATGTAATCAAGTATCTCGGTAGTACAATCCCGGTACTCGGTGTATGCCTCGGCCACCAGTCAATAGGCTATGCTTACGGAGGAAATGTTATCCGTGCACCCTATCTGATGCATGGTAAAATATCATAAATCTATCATCAGGGGGATTCCATTTTCAAAGGACTTCCAATCCCTTTCAATGCAACACGCTACCACAGTCTGATCATTGAACGCTCAAGCTGTCCTGATTGTTTACAGATAATCGCAGAGACTGATGATGGCCTTATTATGGGTGTTCGTCATAAGGAGTCACCGGTATACGGCGTTCAATTTCATCCGGAATCAATATTGACAGATGGCGGTAAGGTCCTTCTTAAAAATTTCCTTGACCTTGCAGATACATTCAACAGAAATAATTAATACAACCTATGGCAACAATTCTTGACACAATTATAGAACATAAAAAAACTGAAGTTGCAAAACTCCGGAAAACGCCTGAAAAACACACACCGCACAAAAGTACAAAGCGTGGTTTTACAAAGGCTCTTCAGACAGCACCATCACTTGGAATAATTGCAGAAGTAAAAAAAGCCTCACCGTCAAAGGGAATAATCTGCCCTGATTTTGATCCTGTAAAGATAGGAATGTCATACGAAAAAGGTGGGGCTCACGCTATTTCTGTTCTCACTGATGAAAAATTCTTCCAGGGATGCAATGATTATTTATTGGCTGTACGCGAACATGTCTCGCTGCCGGTAATTCGCAAAGAATTTATCATCGATCCGATTCAGGTTGAGGAAACCTCACATATTGGTGCAGATGCAATGCTTTTAATTGCAGCAGTTCTTGACGATTCGCAACTACGTGATCTTTATCAGGCTGCAATCGATCTCGAAATTGATCCACTAATTGAAATTCATTCGTTTGAAGAGCTTGACAGAACAATGAAACTTGATCCGGCGTTAATAGGTATCAACAATCGGAATCTCGCAACGTTCAACGTTGACATCACTATGACCATTGAGCTTATTGCAAAGATTCCATCAACGGTAACAGTCGTTTCTGAAAGCGGTATCGAAAACGGGGATCAGGCATCGCAACTGAAATCGCATGGTGTTAAGGCGTTACTTGTCGGTGAATCACTTGTAAAGTTACCGGATCCGGGGAAATTGATACGGGAATTGAGTTGTTAAGAATCTCACACGATCTCTTTTTTAAATTCCGTTCATGTAAATGCAACGGAAGGAATTAACCACAGAGGACACAGAGATCACAGAGAGAAGACAAAAGAGAATGAATTACGTTAGGATTGTTTATATATCAATCCATACTTAAAAACAATATTATATAAACCCGTAAAAATTCCTCTTTGTATTTTCTTTCTCTGTGTCCTCTGTGTTCTCTGTGGTTAACTTATAGATTCGTGTAAAGAAACGATAGATTTAAACCACAGAGGTTTCGGATGATAAAGCAGTACAATCTATAATAAAGGAATGAAATGCCGACACGAATAAAGATATGCGGAATAACCAGATATGAAGATGCACGAATCGCCGCAAACCTTGGTGTTGATGCACTTGGGTTTATTTTCTTCCGGAAAAGTCCACGGTATGTGGCACCGGATGATGCTGCTACGATTATCCGTCAATTACCGCCATTCGTTTCCCGCGTTGGTGTTTTTGTAAACGAATCGTTTGAAAACATTCTTGAAATTGCAGGACGTACAGGTATTGACACATTGCAGCTTCATGGTTCAGAAACACCGGAATTTTGTGCACAGTTCTCCCATCCTGTCATTAAAACGTTTTCAATCAAACCCGACACCGATCTTTCCGTTATAGAGACCTATAAAACATCCGGCATTCTGCTTGACACCTGGAATGGTACGATGCATGGCGGCAGCGGAAAAACATTTGACTGGTCACAGGCTCGTCAGGTATGTACACACCATAATAACGTAGTTGTCGCAGGAGGTCTGGGTCCGAGCAATGTTGAGGATGCACTCAACGCACTCAACCCGTATGGTCTTGATATTAATAGCGGCGTTGAAATCCAGCCGGGTATCAAGAACCCTCACAAAATCAGGGATGTGGTTAATATTATACGAAATTGGAAACCTGTGTAAGGGGAAGTGACGAGTGACACGTGACGAGTGACACGTAACGAGTAACGGGTCTGGAGTTTTCAAAGCCCGCAGGGCTTCTCAAATACTTGTCACTGGTCACACGTCACTTGTCACTTGTTACGTGTCACTTCTTCATCTCAAAAACGGTAACCGTACGTTCCCGCATCCCCTCAAGTGCATGATTCACCGGAATCACCTCTGAGTATAACGACAGTAAACATTCTCTCGGAGTAAATGGACGGGTTCCATCAGCAATTATTACCCGGGTCCCTTTATTGATACAACTTTCAAGAAATGCATGAAGTGGTTTTGCGGTTGATCGTTCGTAGAACATATCACAAACCAGTACGAGATCAAAATGTTCGTCAGTAGTACTGGTCAGCATATTATCGCTGGTCATTCTTACCGAGACATTGTTTTCTGAAAAATTCTGTGACGCAACAAACCGGGCAATTGGATCAATATCATTCGCAACCACATCTAATGCCCCTGATTGACATGAGGCTATTGACACAACGCCACTACCACTGCCGAAATCAAGAACTTTTTTTCCACAGACCAGTTCCCTGTTACTCAACAGATACCGTGCCAGCGATTTTGCTCCCGGCCACACAGCTGCCCAGTAAGGAATGCCCGTTTCACACCCCGCCTCCTTTTCATACTCTTCCCACAATGTAAAAAAATCGGGTGCTATATGTGCACAAATTGATTCACAGCAAGGTACAGGAGTGATTGGTGCATAAGACTGAAGCAATAATTCTGACGGAAATCGGTTATTCACTGGCCCACTTTCGGGATTGTAAGGAAGCTGTGACGAGTGCTGCATTTTTCTGCTTGTCACCCGTCACTAGTCACTTGTTACATTCTTAAGCAATCGTACGCTGCTGTAGCTCCAGTTTTTCAATACGCTTTTCCATTGGCGGGTGAGTACTGAACCAGCTTGCCATACCGCCGGCAAATGGATTTACTATAAAAAGTGATGCGGCTGCCGGTGATCCACCCATTGGCACCATCTGTGCACCTCTTTGAAGTTTACGGAGCGCATTTGCGAGTGCTATCGGTTTTCTGCAAAGTTCACCGGCACCTTCATCAGCAGCATACTCACGGGAACGGGAGATAGCCATCTGTATCAGCAGTGCTGCGATTGGTGCAAGTATTGCCATAGCTATCGCGACGGCAAAATTACCCCGGTTATCATCATCGCGCCCCCCACTGAATAGTGCACCCCATTTTACAATACTTGCAGCATACGATATCGCTCCGGCAAACGTAGCGGCAATCGTGCTTATAAGCGTATCACGATGTGCAACATGCATCAACTCATGAGCCATTACGCCTTCAAGCTCCTCCTCACTGAGAATCCGCATTATTCCTACCGTTGCAGCTACTGCGGCATGCTTCGGGCTCCGTCCGGTTGCGAATGCATTCGGCTGTTCTTCAGGAATAACATAGACTTTAGGCATTGGCATCCCTGCTTTTTCGGTAAGACGACGTACTATCCGGTAAAGACCTGCATACTGATTCGGATCTGCCTCTTTGGCACCATACATTGCAAGAACTATTTTGTCTGAAAACCAGTAACTGAAAAAGTTCATTGCCCCGGCAATAAGTAAACCGATAAGCATACCATTCTGGCCGCCGATAAGATTTCCAAACATCATAAACAGACCGGTCAAAAGACCGAGTAGCAGCGTTGTTTTAACATAGTTCATAAATCACCCCTGTTTAATATTGATACTTTATGTTTCATTTGTTTCATTCTGCTGTATAGTTCTAACACAACTAAACCCGGTTTGTTGCATTTTTTACATTCTCTGTATAATAACAAAGCAACTAACGTACCATAAAATAGTCATCACCGTAACCGTATACAATTCGAATTTTACAATTAAATATTTATATAATGTGGGAACGCTGTTTTCCAGCGTCTCATCAATAGTGCGGCTTTAATCTGAAAGCTTTATTTTACTACAGATTTGATCTCCGAAACTACCGCATCAATACCATCGGTGATATTTGATCTATTCATTGCATCAATCATTTTACTACGGTCGTTAAACGTAGCACTGAGTGCACTTATCAGCGCCTCTGACGACAAATCAACCTGATGAAGCACTTTTGAATACCCTTGCTTTTCAAATGATTCAGCGTTCAGGATCTGATCCCCGCGACTGGCATTTGATGCAAGCGGTATCAGCAGTGATGGCTTCCGTAATGCAAGGAGCTCAAATAGTGTTGTAGCACCTGATCGGGATACAATGACATCAGCCATCGCAAAAAGATGTGGTAGTTCTTCATTGACATATTCGAACTGTTTATATCCCGCGCGGTCATCAACAAGATTCCCTTTACCGCAAAGATGACACACATTGAATTCATCAAGGAGTATACCGAGTGACTCCCTGATTGCTGTATTAACAACCTGCGAGCCCTGGGAACCCCCGATAATCATAACCACCGGTTTATTATCAGTGAATCCACACAACCTGCCCCCCTCGGACGCATCCCCACGGAACAGTTCTTTACGAATTGGTATTCCGGTAAGCACCCTTTTTGACTGCGCAAGGTGCATTTCTGTTTCGGGAAAACTGAAACAGATTTTCTTTGCAAAAGGTAAAGAGAGTTTATTGGCAAGTCCCGGTGTCATATCAGATTCATGAATCACCACAGGCTTACGAAGAAGCCACGCAGCCCATACCACCGGACACGATACAAAGCCACCTTTACTAAACACAACATCAGGATTGATTTTTAACAGAAGAAAAAACGATTGCAGAAAACCAAGCATAATATTGACAACATCTGTAACATTTTTAAAATCAAGATATCGCCGTAATTTTCCGGCACTGATACAGTGCATCGGTATTGACGTTCTTTTTACTAGCTCAAACTCTATTCCTTTACGAGTCCCTATGTATACAACAGTAAATCCGTTATTCCTTAACGTATCAACCAATGCAAGATTGGGTGTTACATGACCCGCAGTCCCGCCACCTGTAAGAACAATTTTCTTCAATTAATATACCTCGTATCGAAAACCGTAAATCCTGTATACTTAAAGGTGCTTAAACACCATGCTCTGACAATCAACACCCTCAATAGCTTTCAGTGCACGGACAAATGCCTCAAATTTCCCGTCCTCGCCGAGAAGCTCAACGATAAGCAGGCCATTTGGTGAACAGGAATCATTCGAAATATCATGCAAACCAAGCCGGGTTTTGATAAAACAACCAAATTCAGTCAGAACAGCCTGAACCGACGGTACATTCTTTACACGATCGGTAATATGAACACCGATTATATAGTGTGCTGCAGTTGATGACATCGAGGTACTCCTGTTAAAGATAAAAAGAAATAATACATTGAAAATATATTATGTTACAAGCACATCAATTTCAATCTTTTTTATTAACCAGACCGGCACAGTAGTCCATACTGTATTATCCTAAATGGCGCAGTTGATCGCGGCGCAAAACCGTAATCTATTGAGCGCTAAGCGTTTCAAACCTCTTGACCTTATCACCCGTCGATAAAGCCTGCGAGGTTTTCAAAGCTTATCATCTCAATATATTACAGTTCTGCACCCCCGCCAACTGCGCCATTTAGGATTATTACGGTTTATATTGAACCGGGATTGCATGAAACTCAATGAGATGCGCCTGTGAAGTACCGGCATCACACCTGGTCTTTGATTAAGCGGATTATTTATCTTTTGTGTAATTCAGATTATAAAGACGCTGTATGGAATCAGCGCTCTTACTGTCACCCTTTGCCTCAAGAGCCCGGTACAGATTTGATGTAATATTTGCACGCTCGGTCGTTGATTGTGAGATCATGCTGGCGAGTGCCTGACGAAACATTGAAATTGCATTATCATACTTATTCTGTTGTAAATAGATTACACCGACCCTGTTCTGAAGCTCAGAGATCCGTGGATGTCTCGGGAACATTTCAAAATACTTCAGATAGTATTGAATCGCATTATCCGGACTGGTCTTGAACTCAAGCTCAGCAAGACGTAACCATGTTTCACCTGCAAAAGAACCGTTGGGATATAGTGCAAGATAGGTCATGAATACATTCTTCGCTTCAGTCTTGTTTTCCTCATTGTCAGCCCTCAGCTTTGCAATGGAGAATAATGCATCCTCTTTCCTCAATCTTGACATATCAGGATTATCAAATATCTTCTGATACATCTCAATTGCATCTTTCCACTTTCCCCTGAACTCCAGTTTTTGCGCAAGAGAATAAAGACTGTCAAAATCAGATTTTTCCTCTTTCTGTACGATCTCACTATCTCCGGAGTCCCCAAGCAATACTGACGCAACGGTCTCAGGTGACACAGCATTTTTCTTTGTAATAACCTGAGCCTCATTGACCTCTTTTTCTACTACAGTCACCGTTTGCGGTGGCTGGACTTCACTAAGCGCAACAGTAAGCTCATAGTCTGAAATACCAACAGTAATCGACGTATCTTTCATGACATAGCCATTTTTTCCAATTCGTACATGATGAACACCCGGGGCCTGACGAACCGATAATGGAGTAGTACCCAGATAATGCCCGTCGATACGGACTTCCGCATCATCCACATTGGATTTAATTGACATGATTGTAGACGCTTTAAGTTGGTCAAGATCAGGAACATTTTCAAGATCTTTACGCAATAGAACTGCACCGCCGGACTGAATTCTGTATGATTCTGTAAAAATATCGTATACAATCGACTGACCGGCCAATAGTAGTGTATCACCGAAAATTTTAGATAAAATCCTGACCTTACCTTCAAGAACACGGGTTACCATCCTGCCGCCGAGATCCGGTTCAACCTTAAAGTATGTTCCTTTAACGCTGATCTCATAATCCGGTGTCACAACATTGAATGACTCGTTGTCTTTTAAAGGATTGACAAAAAACGCAACCTGTCCGCGCGCAACGTCATTTCCATGAACTCCATTGTCGAAACCGACCTTGTACCGAACATGACGTTTTGTAAGTTTGTCAATATGCACTTTAGACCCATTCTGCAATTCCACCAGACCATGTTCATTTACAAGCGACACTGAACCGCCCTGAACCGAATTAAATTCCTTGCCCTTGATCTCATCATTCGGATCAAGCTGCGCCGTAGCATTCCCCTGAAGCTGATAGACAACGGTCGGGACCGGTATTGAAATAAACCGCTCTGAAAAGTAACCTCCCAGCGCAATGAAAACAAGCAGCATTGCCGTTACGGCAACTTTAAACGTTCGTAAGGTAAAAACATAGTTGTTGAGAATATTCCAGAATGGCTGATCGTTCAAAGCAAGAGGTTTGTGATCAGTGTCGGTGCTGATCTTATCAAACAGACTGTTTTCAATATTTTCCCATTTGGCAAACGGAATTACTTTTTCACTCTTGAGTACAAGCTCCCAGTTCTCAAGCGATTCCCGTTCCCTGATTCTCTCGTCAAGGATTTTCTCTACGGTATCAAGCGAATCCTGAATATGCATCCTATCAAGACGAGCTGCCTGTTCCCAGAATTCACACTCTGATATATCCCTGATACGATCAAAGAGCAAATCCTCCAGCGTTTCCCATTCACCTTCAGTTGGAAATATTTCGGGGGCTTTAACATACAGCTCCCAGATCGGAAGATTTTCGCATTCATGCATTGAAGCTTCGATTTTTGACTCAAGCCTGTCCCATTGCCCTTGCGGCAGATCGTAATGCGTGCGGATACACTCATTCATTGGAACATCATACTCGTTATACTGCGTAATCTGTGAAAACAACTTACTTTCGATACTGCCGAAAGTATCTGCCGACAACACCTCGTCAAGCTTCAGCATAGCAAGCTCACCCAGATGTTCTGCAGCAGCAATACGCAAAAACAATACCGATTCGACAGCCCTGTAATCGACCTCTGAATCATCGGTGTTTTTGCGCAACTCCGCTTCGAAAAGGGAGTATTTGTTTTCCATCTTATTCATTATCTACTCTTTATCAGTTGTATCGAGAAAATCCTTTATCTGTTTTCTCGCCGTAAACAATCTTGATTTAACAGTACCTTCCGGTATTCCCATAATTCCAGCGATTTCTGCTAAATCCATCTCACCATATATATTAAGAACCAAAGGTATCCTTAGTTTGTAATCTACAGTTTCAAGGGCCTGCTCAACCAGATCTTTCAACTCAAGCTGTTTCAGTGTACCCATCTCAGCATTAGGAACAATATTTTCAACGGATTCAAGATTCACCGTATCCTTCGGATTAATTCGTTTCTCAGCCTTTTGATACCGCCACCGTCTTGTGCACACATGAATAACAACTCTGTGAAACCATGTTTTAAATGACGAATCTCCGTGAAAAGTCTTTAACGATAGATAAATCTGAAAAAAAACTTCCTGCAAAAGATCCTCATGATCCCCCTGAGGCCCTGTAATTTTGTAGATCAGGTTGTAAGCATAGGAACGATACATGTAGAAGATTTCTTTAAATGCCAGCTGATTTCCAGCCATACATTCATCAAGAAGCTCTCTGGTAGGTTCCAATAGCGTTTTATTCATACACCATCCTTAAAGTTTGGGGTCCCTTGAACCACCGCAGGACAAATATTCGCTGTTAAAAATATAGTGGCTATCAAATTGTCTGCGGTTCGTATTTTTTTTAAACATTCGCCAAACGAAAGAGTGGGGGTTTGAAAAGTTTCGTTTTATTAATAACATTCCAAAATTCGAAAGCGAACGACTGTAAAAGTTTCGTTTTAATACCAGCATAGTATAGCAGAATTGTGTAGTATAAGAATAAACCTGATAAAAATCAGTACCATTGCCGGATTATTTTTTAGTTTTAATTTTGCAATGCCTGATTGAATACCAATCTAACAAACTCTCTTACAACACGCTACCACTATCTACTGACAAAACACTTAAGGTCTATGTGTGTAGTGAATCGAATATTCTTCTAATTATATCATCAGCATTGACATTGTCAACCTCTGCGTGAAACGAACGTACAAGCCTGTGGCGAAGTACAGGAAATGCAGCCTTTTTTACGTCAGTGAAATCCGGTGTTGGACGATTTTCAAGTAATGCATATGCTTTTGCAGCAAGAATCAGAAACTGTGATGCACGCGGACCAGCTCCCCAGGTAATTAAATTTTTTATCTCGTGAGGACACTCGTTCTCATCAGGGCGGGTTGCACGTACCAACGCAACTGCCGATGTAACAACAGAATCTGCAACGGGCATCCTCCAGACAATCTCACGAAACCTCTTTACATCCTCAAGTGTTACCACTGCTTCAATCTGTTTGTCATTTGAAACCGTTGTCGCTTTTACAATCTCAATCTCCTCGTCCTTTGATGGATATCCGATTTCAATCGAAAACATAAAACGGTCCTGCTGTGCTTCCGGAAGCGGGTAGGTTCCTTCCTGCTCAATCGGATTTTGTGTCGCAAGAACCCAAAACGGTTGCGGTAATTTGTACGTATGCCCCGATGATGTCACCTCCTGCTCCTGCATTGCCTGAAGAAGTGCTGACTGAGTCTTGGGTGGCGTTCTATTAATCTCATCCGCAAGTACGATGTTACTGAAGACCGGCCCTTTAACAAATCGAAATTCACGATGACCGGTAGCCCGGTCTTCATACAGGATCTCAGATCCGGTAATATCCGACGGCATAAGATCCGGCGTAAACTGTACCCGGTTAAAATCAAGGTGAAGACATTTTGCAAGACTGTGAATCAACTGTGTTTTTGCAAGCCCCGGAACACCAATCAGCAAACAGTGCCCTCCGGATAAAAAACAGGCCAGAAGATCATCTATAACATTTTCCTGCCCGATTATCTTCTTTTTTAATTCACCCCTGATTTTCCTTACAGACTCTTTAAGCTCATCCAGCACCTTTATATCATCAGACATTACATATCCCTCCGATTGCCTTGATCAATCACCAATCTGCTGCTTCGCTTTTCCGATATCGTCAACAGACAACTTCAATGTAAAGAAAAACACAATACCCATAAACGTAACAACGACATATCCGATTGCATGATACAGCACGGTAATTGCCGCAGCGCTGGAACCCTGAACCCCAAGAAGCGCAAGTCCTTTTTGAAGCACTGCATGAAGTGTCCCGACATATCCGGGTGCAAGGGGAATCGCTGACCCAAGTGCAGCAAAAGCAACACCAAACATACTTTGAAACACTGCAAAACCGCTAAGTTTAATCCCCAATAACCAGATCATGACCACATAACAAAAAATAATCGCGTACGAAAGTACCGCAACAACAAATGATTTTCGCAATGAAAAAATCCAGTCAAGATTCGATATCAGTTCGTTACCAAGCTTTCTGAACCAGTCATGGAATTTGCCAGGAATAATAAAAAGCACCTTCGATGACATTTTTTTTGTAAAGTCCGGAAATATCGCATAAAACAGAAACGTCATTAGTATTCCTGCAAATCCGGCCCCGCCAAAAACACCCAGGGGAAGCAGGTTTTCAAGTGATCCGACAAAAAATATGGGAAGAAACAGGCAGGAGAGAAATACTGTCGAATCAATCGCCCGTTCCAGAACAAGTGACCCCACACTCTCAGCAATTGTAAACCTGTTACGCCGCCATAGCAACACAGCACGTACAGCCTCACCCAATCTGGCAGGTAGAATATTATTGACTGCAAATGCAATTACTGTAATTGAAAACAGTCCATGCTTATGGGTATTTTTTCTCCTGGGAAGCATTAACCTCCATCTGAGAGCCCGAAGCCACAGACTGATCGGGCTCATCAGTGCGACAAGCGCTATTACCCACCATTCAGTCTGCTGAATATGTGATCCAATTTCTTTTATGTCAACATCTTTAAAAAATATGTACAACCCGGCGGATGCAATTATCAAACCACCAGCCACTTGTACTATTGTTGATACTTTCATGGAATACTCTCTATATCAGTGTGTTTGTGAACGATCAGAAATCGCTTATACAATAGTAATATACAATTTACGATTAGACAAGTATGTAAGATATCAATCAAACAGCGATAATTGACACTCAAGGATAGTGGTACAGAAACTCCTGCGGTGAATTTCACAGAGGCCATGCGCAACAATAGCATTACGATGATGCTCAGTTGCATAACCCTTATTCTGCTTAAAATCGTACACCGGATACTTTCCGTGATATTCATCCATGATCCGGTCTCTTGTCACTTTTGCAATAATTGACGCTGCTGCAATTGACGCACTGGTTGCATCACCTTTGACAATTGTCCGTTGTTTTGAGATATCTAAACCGGGAATCAGCTGATTGCCATCAATGAGCACAAGGCCGTACTGAACCGTTAACGCATCAAGTGCCATTTTCATCGACAACAGCGAGGCCTGAAGGATATTGATTTTGTCAATTTGCTGTGGTGTACATGATGCAACTGCAAAAGCAATTGCCTTTTCCCTGATAATTTCATAGAGTTCGTCTCTGGCGGCAGGTGAGAGCTTCTTGGAATCATTAACACCATCAATTACCATAGTTGTATCGAGGCATACAGCCGCAGAAACCACCGGGCCGGCCAACGGGCCTCTTCCTACTTCGTCAACACCAACAATAAACCCGGATGTCTCTTCCGCGATGGCTCTGTCATATGCAAATAGTGATGCTGTCTTCTTTTTACTTTTCTCAGACATTACCGAAAACTCTACGCCCTTCGATACGGATCCGTCCGCAGGCAATTGCCTGAATTGCCTTCCAGTAATTACCATGCTCCACTGTAAGCACCCGCTCCGCAAGCGCATGTGAATCATCCGAATCCATCACAGGAACAGTAATCTGAGCAATAATCGGCCCGTGATCATACTCTTCATCAACAAAATGAATGGTAATGCCACTCACTTTTGCACCGTACTCAATAACGGCATCATGAACATGCGACCCATACATTCCCTTACCGCCAAACGCCGGCAGCAAACCGGGATGAATGTTGACTATACGGTGATGATACCGGAGAACCACTTCGGACGGCAGCTTTCTCATATATCCGGCAAGTACAATCAGTTCAACGTTATATTCTTCAAGACTCTCAAGTAGTTTTTTTGCATAAAGTGATTCGGATTCAAAATGTGACGGAGCAATGTGAAGCGTCGGAATTGACGCAGTACGGGCTTTATCAAATGCTGCTGCGCTACTATTGTTTCCTACGAAAAGAACAAACTCGGCATCAAGATCACCGGCATTCTTTCTGTCAATTAACGCCTGAAAATTACTACCACCGCCTGACGCAAAAACTGCACAACGCAAAGCCATCTGTTTTATCCTTTTGACGGTCTTTCGATCCTGGAAACCTCACCGCTGAAATTCAATGTATACTTTATACCTGCCCATGTAATCGTATTTGTCATCATCGTCTTGAAATAGCTGATCGTATGCGTCATGCGCATCATCGGAAACAATGCAACAAACTTTGGAAACTTGTGCATTTTGCCAAGAAACGGATACAAAAACAGCGTCGCTATTTCACCAACATAGAAGATTAGTGCTGGACCGCCACCAGCTCCCCAAAAAGTATGATCAGACGAAATTGACGCAAACAAAGCAAACGGCAGAGCAAAAATCAGTGCAGTCGCCACAACAGCAAGAGGAAATACACCAAAAAACCATAATGGCTTAAAGTGTGCCTTAAGGTACATTATCTGACGCTCAAACCAGTTGACAGTACTTATTACTGTAGGAAGAGGGTCGTTGGTATGTGTGACACACTGTGGAACCAGTATCGTTTTCTTACGATTTTTCTGAACAATTCTCGAAAGACTCATATCATCAACACCAACTTTAGCCCATTTTTCAGCTACACCAAATGCATCAAAATCTTTCCTGCGGATTGCCATTGAACCACCCCAAAGCCCTACCCCGCCGAATGAACAGGCTGTAACAAAACATACGTACATGAACACATTGACATATGAATGTGTCAGCTCGCCAATAGTACCGTTCACCGCATGAAGCCATCTGAATCCGCTGGTAACGGCAACTTTCTCTGATGATAATGGTGTCACCAGTTCTTTTAACCAGTTCTTTGCCGGCCGTATATCGGAATCGGCAAAAACGTAAACATCAGGTGCATCGGTTATCTTAAGAGCTGCTAACAGGTTGTAATTTTTCTGAGCACAAGTCATTGAAAGCCCTGCAAATGCAATTTTCGCATTCTTATGACGTTCAATAATCTTTTGAATCACCGGAACCGCAGCATCAGAATCACTTTCGGTTACGTATACAACTTCATAATTGGTATACTCAAGTTCCAGAAAGGCTTCAAGATTTTTTTCGAGATCCTTTGGAACACCTTTGCACGGAACAATAATAGAACATTTCGGATCAAAAGAAGCATCAAACCTGGAACGGGTAAACCTGTCATACCAGTATCTCTGGTAGAAAATAGTAAAAAGAGTCGCAAGGATATCACCAACAACAATTACAATCGCAGCAAAAAACAGAACATTTACAATCAGATTTGAACCGTACAACGTTGATACTGCCAAAAACACCTCCACACGAAAATGTTATAAAATAGAACGTAAACCCAAATAGTGCAACTGTTTTAAGTATGTGTCTTCCGATCCTTTAGGGAATAATTATCAAAACTAATAAAATCAATATATTACGACAAACGAACCGAACCGGTTTTTACTTGATTTCTGCCACCTTTTTTTGCTTTATACAGCGCTTTATCGGCAGCATGCATGACCAGAGTCACCGGTTGAGCACTTTCGGTACGTTCAGCAACACCAACAGAAACGGTAACAGCAATTTTTTTCTTTCCGGCGTCAGTAAGAATCTTCTCAACAGTGGTTCTACAGGTGTTCATAATTGCAGCCGTTTCTTTTACCCGCTTTCCGGGAAAAAAAACAGCCAGTTCCTCACCGCCATACCTGCATACGATCCCGCCATGAGCAACTGCATCAGCGTGAACAGCCTGTGCAACTGTATATAGTACAGCATCACCAGCCTGATGCCCATAACTATCGTTTACATGTTTAAAGTGATCAATATCCACCATGGCAATTGATAATGGCGGAGATAGTTCCATTGGAGCCTGCTCTGAAATGATCTTCGAACAATATTCTCTATTATAGATCTGAAGCAGAGGATCGATAACTACCCGATGTTCAATTTTCGAAACCCAGTGAAACATTATGCCCGTTAGAAGTACTACTGCGGCAACAACCATGAATAGTTGCTGCATTTTGAGAGGCACTCCATTGTCAAGGCCATAGACCCAAATGACAGCAAACACAATTGAGAGTGATGCAATCAGGCCACCGATATGGAATTCGTTTTTTAAAAGAGCACTACACAGTAGTATAATTACCAATGATAAAACAGGGCCAATCCAGAAAAAATAATCTGACATACCGATAAAATTGATAAAACCGATCCAGTCAGTAGCATGTGGTGAAAGGTAACAGATATCGACTAAGATCAGTTCAATGGTAAATAAAAGCAGTGTGATACTTCTTACCATTGAGTACTTTAGAAGTGATTTAACCGGTATAGTAATCAATAAATTGATATACGACAGAATAATTAATGCACCATAAAAATTATGTGGCGGTAACGGGGCATTAAAGAGATCTGCAGCCAGAAATGAAGCGAAAAAAGAGAACAGCGTAAAACCCTGAAGATACCCAAGCAGATACACTTTACAGTTGTGAACCCGCTTGTATGACAGGTGACCGGTTACGATTACCATTATTGACAATATAGAGCCACACGAAAAGAGGAACCGGCTGGATTCGGTAACAAACGGGTAGTTCAGAGCTGCATAGATTGATACCGCACAGAGTAACACCGTAAGCAAAACCAGCCTGAATCCCCACCTGTTTTTTTTAATCATCCAAACTGCCTGAATATGTTTTTCTGACGTTTCACCCTTTGAATATAGTTATACTGCTTAAAAGCTACAATGGGATAGTATTCCCTGAGATTTAAATCACACATTAATTCAGGCTTGTACCCAATAAATGGTATGAATTTATACCATTAAACGAATTCTTTTCTTACCTCTTTATCGACTGATGCCCGCTTTTGGCCATTATTTCTGCATGTTTTTCTATTCCATTTTCACGTACTTGTTTAATACAGGCGGCTCTGTTTGATCTGAACAGAAATGCAAAAATCTTCGACATAACATTATTAAACTTTTTACATGCCATAGGATCCTCAAACTGCCCGCATTCAGCACATGACGCAAATGACTGCTCTATTGTACATATCCGGATTTTACACCATGCAGCTTTTTCATTTTTTGTGCATCCCGGACACTTCCCACTCAGATACATTTTACATGCACCGCAATACAATCCGCACTTTGCGACAAGTGCAGCATCTGTAACTATTGATTTCTGCATCTACAATCTCCTTATGAGTGTGTCGTTACCGGAGTAGTTTGTATGGTATCACCCATGGTAAGACGATTGCTGTTTCTTGAAATACTACCAGCAACGACACCGTAATTGTACAAGTTTGTTATTGAATCTTGATTTTTTACTTTTATGCATCAGCCCATTGGGGCATTGCTTTCATGTAATAAACCGCACGTTTCGTCGCAACATCGTCTGCTAATTCCGGCTGCATCATGCGAAGCCAATTCACTATTCCACCAAGAATCTCTTCGCGTGATTTTACAGTCCCTGATTCATCTGCACAGTATTTGCAGAATTGCTTATTCTTTGATTTTACGTCGTTGGTAAGTGGCATTCCACATGAAAAACAGAACTCCATAGATACTCCTTTAGTAAATGTGTTTAAAACAGCCTGAGATTAAGCTTGAGATTGAAGTCAGACAAGAACAGAGTCAAACACGCTTTCAATCTTAACCTATCCTAATCTCAATCTTCTTTCCTTAAAAATACCAAAGTAGTGTGACAGCAGTATGTCAGGTTTTGTAGAGATTGTATGCTTTTTTCAGTTTTTCTTTTATTAACTGACGTAAGTGCGGCGGAGAGAGGACTTCAACAGTTTCTCCATAACTAAGCAGCGTAGAATAGACCCATTCATCCTCAGGAAAATCAACCTCAACAATCAGTGATCCATCAGACAATGTTTCAACGTAGTGATCTGAAAAAAACTCTTCGACTTTACTTTTTGCAACTGGTGAGAATTTCAATCTTATTTTGAGAACATTGGTTTGATTATTGAAAAACTCTTTTTCATCAAACAGTTTACTTTTTTTGTCAAATACCGTATCAAGCAGGGCACACTCAAACATTCTTGACATGCGAAACAACCTGTAGTCATCACGATCACGGCAATACCCATAGACATACCAGCAGTTCATTTTAAGAATAAGTGTCATGGGTTCAATTGTCCTCATGAGTTCCTCCCCGCGCAAATTACGATACCTGAATGACAGGAGCCTTTTTTCTGTAACCGCCTGGTTTATTATTGAGATTCTGTTCTTTTGCGCCGTTGGTTCACCCCAGTAGGACAGATCGATTATCACATTGTCAAATTGCTGATTTACGATGTTTCGTTTATCATCCGGGACAATGCTTTCTATTTTTTCAATTGCGTCACTTACATTTTCATTCTTTAATGCAGTATTGAGACCTTTTAATGCAAGTAATATTGATGTCATATCATTAAGCGTCAGAAGTTGACGATCTATCCGGTAATTATCCATAAGGCAGAAGCCGCCCTGTTTACCCTGATACGCCACAACCGGAATGCCAGCAGCAATAATAGCCTCTATATCACGATAAATTGTCCGGATCGTTACCTCGTACTTTTGACTCAATTCCCTTGCGGTAACCATGTGACGATTGATTAACATCAATGTAATTGACAATAGGCGATCTATCTTCATATACAAGGCTCCATCACTCTTGCATAATGTACCAATTAAAAAGGCGCAATAAATAACAACTGCGCCTAAAAATTAACATTATACCGTGCTCAGATACTTCTATCTTTTCACACTGATTTTATCTTTTTTTAACTCTGGATGCAGAATCCAGACACCATTTTCTTTTTTTTGGATCTTTGCAACCCAGACATATGTACCAGCACCTACCAAACGACCGGACAAATTTGATCCATCCCACTCATACCTAATACATTTGTAATGCAGCCCGGATTTCAGATCTATCATCGATGTATCATTTTTGGTAATTTTTTTGATGAGATTACCAAATCTGTCATAGATGGCTATCTCCCCTTTCATCTCGATATCATTTGTTAAGGCCGTTGTGAGAAATACGGCATTTCCGTCGCCTATGGTATATGGGTTGGGGCCAACCCTGGTATCTATTGTTGCCATTCTCTCTTTTACTTCAAGCTTCACCTTTTTATTCAAAGGATTATTCTGAAAATTCCCATTACCATCTGCTGCTTTGCCAATCAGTAAATTTACAGAATCACCATCAACCGGTGAACTGGTTACATTCTTTACCAGATACCAATACTTAGTGCTTGTCGAAACCGGTAATTGGTTTTCCAGCCGGACACTGTACGTACCCGTTGACGAATAAAAAGAGTACATTTCTTCAGCAAGCGGTGCAGTAACATTTTCGCCGAATTCAATGAATAACGTGTCTGTTTCATACTTCCCGACAACACCGGGAATCGGTTTTCCCGGCAGGTATGCCGCATTTTTTAAAACAGGACCCGCTTTGTCAATCGCATCCTTTTTCTTTGGTGCTTCCAAAGGAAACCCGGTATTCCAGACTGTAACTACCATATTCCCACTGACAACGCCATTCAGGTTAGTACTGTAGCGTGATTCCACATTAACCCACAATCCGGCAGGATTAGCAGTCTTAATAAGCGCGTTTGATGAAAATGAAAAAGTGTCCATGTTAAATGTTGTAAGCAGCCTTAAATCATCCTTGTTGACAGATTTATTAAACCTGATAGCTACAGAATCAATATTGCCATCAGCATCAGTGTCAAAATAGAATGCATCGATAATATCCGCTGAAACCGGTTTAATGATGACCGGTACCGGCCGGTTTGCTGGATCTGCACTGTTTCCATACATATCTGCGATAGTACCTGATGCATTAATCTTTAACAGATCTCCGGAGGCAGGCGAATTAACTCCTGCATTCTCTACAACCAGCCGCATTGTGTCACCACCAATATTTGCTGCTTCAAGAATATTCAAAGCAACAGTATCTGCACCATTGTTCCTGATTAATTTCAACGTCTGCCCTTCAATAGCAGCTCCAGCAACAGCTTCAGTAAATGTTACGACCATCGTATCATTTCCGGTCTCTGTCAAACGCTCGAAAAGTGTTGCTGTTTTTAGAAGAGGACCAATACTGTCTCCAACAGAAAACTTTACAATCTGCACTGACGCCATCGGGGTTCCAGGATTCTTCCAGTAGAGTTCTCCAAGCTGGTTTGTGCTTCCGGCAGCAGTAATTGCCGTATCAAATGGAGGTTGTAACCTGACAGTTACATGACGCTTATTTGATGGATCAAGTGTCATCAGGGATTTACTACTTACCAGCATTCTGGTCTTTTCAATTTTCAACGGCCAGAAAAGTTCAATTGAATCAGGAAGAAACGATTCATCCCGTAGCGTATCCTCATAAAAAAGTTCCAGTCTATCAACCTGACCAAATCCGTTATCAGCATAATATGCTGCAGATTTAACCTTTATTACCGGAACAGTGAAATAGATTTTCTCTCTTTCTCCACGTTTAATTGACAGATCTGATGACAGCACCAGGATTCCAGCATTACTTACCGCATTACCCGTTGATGTAATCCAGATTACTGCTTTACCATTTACAAGCTTTGCTGTTGTAATAGGCAGAGTATCATTCTTATTTGCATACGCATTAAGCACTCCTGCGTTATTTGGAAACTCAATATTAAATTCGGTATTTCTGGTCGCAACAATATCATCCATTGATGTCGACGTTGACGCAATAATAGTTACGGCAAACCGGTCACCACTCAATCCCTCGATCCTGACATTGTCCCTGTCATAACCACTTGCAGTGTCACTGTAAAAAATGACAAACATATCAGTTGTTTTTCCAACAACACCCTTTGCACTGTCAGCCTTATTGTTTGAAACAAGTGTGGCAACCAATGGGAATGTATCCTTCTCTGCCCCGTTTGTTACTTTTATTTTAAATGTTACATTTCCGGTGTCATCACTTCTTATTGTTGCAGGCCCGTCCACATCACCAATTGACGGCATAGTGCTTGTCAAGGTTACTTCTGCACCTTCATCTTTGTCAACGATATTGTCGTACTTGTCATATACCGTTACTCTGACAACTGCACCTGAACCGGGATCGGCAATTTTCGTTCCATTGGATGGCGGATCAAAAAACTTGACATGATCAGCAGGCCCAGGCAATACTTTAAAGCCGTCTGATGTTCCCCGGATCGCACTTCCGATTGAATCTGAAGTGTTTGTAAGGAATATTCCGCTGACACTTACATTTTCAAGTACACCATTTGGCGGCACTTTTGTAAATACAACCGAATAAACAGAGTCTGCAACAGTAAAATTTCTCTTAAACCTGAATGGCGTCAAACTTCCGTCAAGCAGTGAATACGATGATCCGAGTGATACTTCTGCAGTGTCTACATGAGCCGTAAGTTTTCTACCTGATGAATCTACCGGAATAACAATCATCTCTACCGGTGTTCCAGCCCGGACTTCAGTCAGTTTTGCATGTGTTGACGGGTCCTGTATTCTCACAATAAATTTGTATGCAAGGGCACGGTAGGGTAAAAATCCTACATTTGATGTCACCGTATCGCCTTTATCATTGACACCGGTAACCACAATCTGAATAAATCCATAGGTATTTGCTGACGTACGTAGCGGTACTGTAAATTGAATTTTATTGATGCCTTCGGTTACTGATGTAATGTTTGGTGTTACATTAATAATGTTGTCATTAAGAGTAAGCACTTTTTTCTCTTCATTAATCGGAAGAGCATCAATCCACTTGACATATTTTATTGTCGGATTCTTTATTGTTCCGCTGACAGCCTGTAGATTAAACGCCGCTGTCGCTGTTGTATTTGAGATAGAAACCGGTTCTGTCGGTTTGATAAGAATAACTTCATCCTGTTTCGTTGAATAAGGGATCGCTCCAATATCAGCAATTGACCCATCACCATCGTAAACTCCCGCAGCAGGCCATCCGCGATCGACGATGAACTCTTTCATAACCGGATCATCCCAGTCAGGAGTCAGGAAACGTGGATCAGTAGGGTCTGTTGACTGGAATACTGGTTCAAGCCATCTGTTATTAGATTTATTATTTGTGGTATTAGGAAATGGTGATGTGATGAGTGCTCCTGGATGAATAACAAAATTAGCTCTGAAGTACCTGACAGTATCAATTCCGGAACTGTACGTAAATGAGACTGGAACATCTTCACCAGTGGCTTCCACGTTATTAATCTCACCTGTTATTCTGACTTGGCTGATCCCAGTGAACCTTTTCCTGACCAGGGTATCTTTACCGGTTTCGGGATCTTTTACTCTCAGCTCGTAATTTTCAGTCCGCGTAACAGGCGTATCTACTTGAGATGCAAACAGGTTATGTTTGAGCAGATTAACAAATTTATACGTATAATCCTGCGGATATTGAAAATCACGATTTTGACTCCACAACATGTATGGTTCAGCAATTATGTTGTTAAAAATCAGATGCTGAGCAGCTGAACGCCAGAGACCACACAAAAATGTATGATTGTGCCAGAATGTGTTATTGTAAATAGCTATTGGTGAAAAGAGGTCATCCTTGAAAAGCATAGCACCACCCGGTTGAAGCCCGCCATCAGGCATGCTTTTGACCTGGCGTCCAAGCGTTGAAGTATGATGATTTTCATAGATCAGGTTATAGCGTATAGTTGTACCGAGATCCCATGATGACTCAAAAAACATTGCCCATGAATTGTTATGAATTCTATTGTTTTCTATTAAATGATTACCTGTTTTTCCAAAACCGCTAAGAGGAACGACACGCCACTTTGCAAGGTCTGCAGGATTGGAGTTGGCAAAAATACCACCCTCATTCCTGTCTTTGAAATTAATACCGAAATACGCATTCCTAAGTTCACAGTTTCTGATTGTCACGTCGCCGGCTACGTAGAGTGTAATAGCCGCATTACCATGGAAAAGGGCACTGCTTCCATTCCATATACCCGAATAAGCAAACGGATATGCCCCACCACCATCAACGGTAATACCTTCTATCTTGCACCCTTGTGCATTCATGATTCTGACTGCACCATTTTTATCAAAATTTATTTTTTCTTCAACCTGTGACTCTTCATACGTCCTCGGACCTACATTAAGTGTATCGCGAAACTGAATAATTGGTTTTTTGCTCAATGTTGTCGGGGATGGTGAGCGAAGTGTAATACGATTTTTATCGATTGTCACCTGCTCCTTATAGGTTGCCAGGTCCAGAATAACAATTTCATCGCCCTCCTGAGCATCTTTGAGCGCGTTGGTAATTGTTTGATACTGGCCACCATCAGCAACATCCTGAGAAACCGTACGAATTGCAGCATTCGGTAATTGTATTGCAATGATCAGAAAAACTAATAGTTTAACTATATCCCCCGGGCTCATTGAGACCCTCCTTCTTTAATCCATTATATATACAAAACCCCGATTACCATTTAGTGACTGATAACTTTTTTGTAGTTTAGTTTTCAGATTGGTGTGTGTACTCACGTGTATTCTTTGAACCAGATTTTTATACAGCGCCGGTTATGGTAGTGTTTTTTTAAAACCTGACAATTACATATTAGCTATTAATTTAGCATAAATTTTAAATAATAGCTTACATATTAAACAAAATTTGTAAAACACATATTTAAATTCTTTATGCAGCTTTTTTAAAATAAACTAATTCAAATGACAATTGTTGCTTTATGATACACAAAATTGTATTTGATTCAGATTTGAACTATCATCATGTTCCTGAAAATGGAACAAACATGTCTTTTTTTACATTAAGCACGCATACACTTGTGTCTTATTTATTAATATGATACACTTCTATACCGACATTATTGGTGTAATGCTAAAGGTTTCACTGAAAAATCAAAGTGGCATACGATTTGCTCCTTAAACTTGTAGATAAACAATTAAAATCAACTGGAGTAATAGTATGGAACCAAAAAATGTAATTGACGAAAGACCGGTTGGAACAGTAAGTCCTGCAAAGACAAGAATACCATTTTTGAGTGGACGTCCTGAGCGGGAAACAATAATTTCTGTCGATGAAATCACTGACTTGACAATAGTTTTAAATATTACTAAATCTGTTGATGAATTCCTGAAACTCATCTGATCAGAAAAAATCAACCACGTTATTTCCGGATGCCAGTCAAACGACTGGCATCCTTATTTTTATTCTTTATAAATTTACATACTGTACCCTTTATCCATTTCTTCCATGCATACCCACTGTTAACTGCTCTACAAACTCCCCGGTGATCCGTATTGACTTGTCGAACCTGAAATCAGTTCCTGGGATACCTTCCAGCTATTACCGAAATTGTTCATCTGTGCACTGTACCGGTGCGACTGCAATTGTAAAGAGCGTTTCCCTGAGACCTGCAGCCACTCCTGAGTATTGGATACTCCGGTATATACCACTCTATCAATCACCTCTTTTGCCTTGTTCCTGAGTGTAATCCAGTTTCCATTCTGTGTCAGATCCAGTAAACTAACCGGACTCATTGCAACGCTCACCCAGGGAAGCTGCCGTCTTCCGATTGTAAAATATCCGTTAGGGGTAATGATTACATTGGTCAGGGCACGTATTTCACCATCAATGTCGATATATAACGTGTCATAGGAAGCGGCAATTGTCGATGGATTATACAACTCAATATATTCCGAGTCATTTGATGCATACATGATTTCTGTGATAAAAATTTCTCCAGTTTCCATAGTATCATGGGTATAAACGCCCATATTTGCGGAAACAATAGTTGAAGGTGCCGGGGTGATCGTTATGCTTAATCCGAGTGTTCCCGGCTGAGTATGAAACGACAGATGTACGGTGGCGGTATTTGACAGAATATATGTAATCGGTGTTGACGCACGGTAAAGCGTGTCCTTTTGTACATTTATACCATAAACACTCAACGTTCCGGCTGTTCCGTTTGGAATATTATCAAGTGATAACAGTACCTTCGATGAACGTTTCACCGATGATGTCCAGGTTTTTTCACCGGTAGTGAAAACAGCAACAACAGTATCGACAGTATCCGGTACATTAGCAATTTGTAAATAAAACGATCCGGAGCCGGGCTTTAATTTGACAAAAATAACCGTGACATTTTCAGCAACCACACGTACTGTCTGGGTTATTAAGGAGTCCTGATGCAGTACCTGATTTGATTTGTCTTTTGTGTAAACCCGTACCTCCCTGTTTTCTCCTGCGGGTATATTAAAAATAGTATCGTTATAGACAGGAGACACAGACGAAACCGGGATAGACTTTCGCAGCATTTGAAAATCGCTGCCGCTAATTTCAACAACCAGACTATCAAATGATGATTGTGATGCTGCAGAGAGTTTTTTTAAGCTCCCGTTTTCAAAAAGAGCGTTTATTGCAAGCATTCCCTGTTTCTCATGATCAGGATTGCTTGACATATCCCGCCCGCAACCCATAACAAATATAACGACAACACACGCAATATCAGCAACCAAACGCTTGATACTGTACATAACATCCTCCTTTAAAAAAAATGATACAATTCAGGTACTTACTTGCCACTGCAGGGAAAGCGAACAGGTAACACAATCAATTTTCATGCCACACCTAAAAACTGCTAAACGGCTCTTTTTTTAGTTTTCAGGACTGCTTGTTTTTTGAAAAATGGAATTTTATTTCAATTTGAGAATCAGTAACTTTTTTGATAAAATCCTGAAAAATGGTGAGCTATTTATTGAAACAATTATAACAGAATCAACTTTTACCTTGCCGAGGCTATATTATCAATGTACAATACTAAAATATTAAGTAATTTTCACAATCTGTAGCAACCTACAAGTTCTCAAGGAGCAAAAATGGATGTAGCGTATATCAATCCATTTGTCGTTTCAACAATTGAAACATTCAACAAAATGCTTAACACTACCGCAAAACCTGGTAAAGTTGTTTTAAAGAATGACAATCTTCACAGTTACGATGTCTCTGGAATTATCGGACTTTCTGGAGAAGCTCAGGGGTCGATATGCATGAGTTTTCCAAAGATAATGGCACTGAAAGTTGTATCAGCACTTGTCGGTACGGAAATCAAGATCGTTGGAGCAGAAGTTGCTGATTGCATAGGTGAGGTCGCAAATATTATTGCGGGCAACGCAAAGCAGCACCTGACACAGTATAACCTTTCAATTTCATTGCCAAAAGTTGTCATGGGAAAAGATCATCACATTGCATCCCAGCGGGGTGTTCCGACAATTGTGGTACCCTTCGAGTGCCCACTGGGTGAATTTGCAATGGAAGTCTCATTGAAAACACCCGAAAAATCATAACTCACTATATATCAATTATAGTTGACAAGCCATTTCTGTCGCATGTTCAGTGCAGCGCCTGATGCACTTCCTGTTTTCACCAATAATTGTACCCGTTTATTTTATTTTAAAAAATCACTTTTGTTTCCATTGTGGGAAAAACGTATTTTCTTCAGGTCGAGTATAAACCTGTAAGGAAGAACAGCAATAATGCTACAAATTACCACAGAGGAGATTATTTGTGAAGGGCAGTAGTGTCCGGGTTAGTAATGTTTCCAAGAATTTTGGCAATTTTAAAGCAGTTCAAAATGTTTCTTTTGAAATAAAAAAAGGGGAATTTTTCTCTCTCCTCGGTCCTTCCGGATGTGGTAAAACAACACTTTTACGTATAATTGCAGGATTTGAAGATCCCGGCAGTGGTATTGTTTTTCTTGATGATACCAATGTGGTCCCGCTCCCCCCGAATAAGCGTCATGTAAATACCGTATTTCAAAACTATGCACTCTTTCCACATCTGACTGTATTCAATAATGTAGCGTTTCCTCTTCATTTAAAAAAACTTCCTGAAAAGCATATACGGGAAAAAGTTAATGAATATCTCGATCTTGTAAAACTTCCGAATGAGGGACATAAGTTCCCTGCTCAATTATCCGGTGGCCAGAAACAGAGAGTATCAATAGCACGGGCCCTGATCAATGAGCCCAGCGTCCTTCTTCTCGATGAACCGCTGTCTGCTCTTGATGCAAAACTACGACAGCACTTGCTGATTGAGCTTGATGCGATTCATGACAAAATCGGGATCACATTTATTTATGTTACACACGACCAGCAGGAAGCATTAAGCGTCTCCGACCGCGTCGCAGTCATGAGTGAAGGCAAAGTGCTGCAAATCGGTACACCTTTTGAAATCTATGAAAGCCCTGCAAATAGTTTTGTTGCAAAATTCATCGGAGAAACAAATTATTTCAAAGGTACCGTTACCAGACTGCTTGATGAAAAACATGCTCTTATTGACATAGAAAACATGGGATCTCTGGAAATATACCTCGACAAGCCGGCAAGTATCGGTGACCATGTCAAAGTTACGATCCGTCCCGAAAAAGTCAGGATCGGTATCGAGAAACCGGCCGAATCCAACCGGGGGATCAATGTACTTCAGGGAATTGTTGATGAAGTCATTTACACAGGATTTCAGAGTAAGTTTTTTATTACTATTCAGGGATACAACCACATTTTCATGGTATTCAAACAGCATGTACGCTTCTTTATGGATGAAAAACCAATTAAATGGAAAGATCCGGTTTACATATGGTGGTACCCCAATGATGGTTTTATTGTGGAGGTTGAACCGCAGTGAGAAAAAATCCGGGTCCTTTCTATGCCATGCCGGTTTCCATCTGGATAGCACTATTCTTTGTTGTACCGCTTGCGATTATTTTCACCTACAGTTTTATGCAGAAAGGGCTGTACGGTGGTGTTGTTTTTAAATTCAGCCTTGACGCTTACAAAGCACTTTCAAATCCGGTTTTCCTCAGAGTTACCTTCACAACATTCCTGATAGCTGCCAGTGCAACGATATTAATGGTTTTCCTGGCGCTTCCAACATCCTATTATATCGCACGAAGTAAATACAAGAATTTTCTGCTGCTATTAATAATTATTCCATTCTGGACAAACTTTCTCATTCGGGTATATGCATGGATAGCGATTCTCGGAAACAACGGGTTTCTCAACAGCCTTCTTCTGTCAACAGGACTTATTGATGCACACATTCAATTTCTTTACAATAAATATGCAGTTATTCTCGTGACCGCATATACCTATTTACCATTTGCAATTCTACCTCTATTTTCGTCAATTGAGAAATTTGATTTTTCTCTGCTTGAAGCAGCCCGGGACCTTGGTGCATCCAAACGCCAGGCAACCTTTAAAATATTACTGCCAAATATCCGCGCCGGTATTACAACAGCTATCCTTTTTACATTTATACCATCATTTGGTTCCTATGCTATTCCACAAATCATGGGTGGAAGTGATTCGCTCATGCTTGGCAATATCATAGCACGCGAATTGACAATTACACGAAATTGGCCACTTGCATCATCAATCTCTGTTGTACTTACTATTGTAACTACATTGTGTGTTGTCCTGTTTATGAGGCTTAACAAAAACGCAACAGAATCTGTCAGGAAAATTTCCGTTACCGACAGAGGTAAATCATGAGTGTAAAAAAGGCAACATTCTCTCCGGCCATGTTTACTGTCACGTTGGTTTTTTTCTATTTACCATTGATTATCCTCATTCTGTTCTCATTCAACAGTTCCAAAACAATGAACTGGTCCGGATTTTCACTTCATTGGTATAAAGAACTGTTTTTCAACTCACGGGCTTTGTGGCAGTCATTCGGGAACAGTGCTGTTATCGCATTGACATCTGCAACTATCGCAACAACAATTGGAACACTGGGTGCCATCGGAATATACTGGTATAACTTTAAATTCAAAAAGGTACTTCAGGTTGCGACGTTTATGCCGCTTGTTTTACCGGAAATTATCATAGGTGTGTCGCTATTGATATTTTTTGCTGGAATTAAATTAAAACTAAGCTTATTTACAATACTTCTGGCCCATACGACATTTAACATTCCCTTCGTTCTACTAATTGTCATGGCCCGTCTTGAAGAGTTTGACTTTTCGATCATTGAAGCAGCGTATGATCTTGGGGCTACCGAAATTGATACGTTATTAAAAGTCATTATTCCGGTTACATTCCCCGGTATTGCCTCGGGTTTCCTGATGGCTGTAACGCTTTCGCTTGAGGATTTTGTTATTACTTTCTTTGTTGCCGGCCCGGGTTCGTCAACACTACCACTCCACGTTTATTCAATGATCCGGTTCGGTGTTTCTCCTGTTATCAACTCGCTATCTGTTGTGATCATTGCAGGAACCATTCTCGTAGCTTTCTCAACCAGAAATATTCTAAAATATTTAGTTCACAAATAATATTAAGGAGAGGATATGATTCGCGTTCTCATTCTTACCATGATTGCCTGTCTTCTTGTATTTGCCAGTTGCGGTAATAAAAACGACAGTGCGCAGACATCAGGGACAGACAAACAAAAACTGTACATTTACAACTGGACTTACTACATACCTGATGCAGTACTCAGAGAATTTGAAAAACGTTTTAACGCAACGATTGTCTATGACATGTATGCATCAAATGAAGAGATGTTTGCAAAATTAAAAGCCGGTGGAACCGGATACGATATCGTTTTTCCATCAGGAGATTATGTTTCTATCATGATCCGGGAAAAAATGATTGAATCTATAGACAAATCAAAAATTCAAAACTTTTCCAATCTTGACACGTCAGTACTTAAAAAAATCACCTATGACCCGGGTTGTACTTACAGCATTCCCTATATCATGGGCACAGCAGGTATATCTGTAAACAAAAAACTGGTTGGGACGTATGAGAAAAGCTGGGACATTTTTAATAAAAAAGAACTTAAAGGAAGGGTAACGCTTCTTGATGACATGAGGGAAGTACTGGGAGGGGCGCTTAAAACGTTAGGTTACTCTGTAAATTCAATAAATCCGAATGAACTTGCACAGGCGAAAAACGTTGTTCTTAAATGGCGGGAAAACATCGTTAAATTTGATGCTGAAGCATTCGCCAAAGGATTTGCCGCAGGAGAGTTTTATGCTGTTCACGGCTATGCAGAAAACGTGTTCCTTGAACTTGATTCCAGCCAGCGTAAGGATGTCGAGTTTTTCATCCCGAAAGAAGGCAGCGCTATGTATATGGACAACATGGTACTGCTTAAGGATGCAAAAAACAAGGAACTTGCCTATAAGTTTATGAACTTTATTCACGAACCGGAAATCTTCGCTCAGGTAGTCGATTTTCTTATGCTGCCGTCAATAAATGTACCGGCCAGAGACGTGCGCAAAGTAACACCAAACTACGAAATCGATGACCTTGCAAATTCTGAATTTAAAGAAGACCTCGGACAGCATCTTGAGCTTTACAATTCTATATGGAATGAAATCAGGATCGGGAAATAAGCATACCGGCCAACAAACAACGATTCAAGATACAACCAGTTTTCAACATAAATTATGAGCCGCATTCCGGCTCATAATTTTGAAAACGTAAAAGTGACATTCCATCCGACAGATTCCTGAGAAATCAGAAACTTTGAAAAAAACGGTTCAATTGAAAACGTATTCCGGTTTGCCCAGACAGGCAGCCACGACAAACCGTATGATGTCTTCATGGTGATACTTTCAACTACCGGATGTTTTACAATAATGGAAACAGGTTTACCCCATGGTACCGACATTGTTCTGTAAAAACCGTTTTT
>JAAZBG010000127.1 GCA_012513915.1 Fibrobacter sp. | reverse complement strand
TTTCACTTGTGCATCTTTGATCATTTAACCTCCTTTCTTCTGTAAAGAGATTAAAATGATTTCAGATGCTGGTGGACCCCTCAATTTTAATTGTCGTCACCCCGCATTTTTAATTGTCGTTCATCATGGTCTGTGGTATGTTGTATTTCATGTAGTGGTACGGTACGTGAGGAGGAAAAATAAAAGTATTGTAATACGAGTTGAAAGTTTGTGGCTGAAGTTTTAACTACCCATTATTCTTTATTCTAATTTATTCTTAAACTTCGCGCTTCCGCATAAAATGTTTTTTTATTAAAAACAAAAGTGCCATGCCCGAAGACACCACAATCTGTTTTTTATACACCAAACACACATAATAAGATCCGGGGTTATGCGGAAGGCGTCGGTAGATTTGAGCAAAATCAGCGGGGAGCTGATCGGTGTTGCTCATTTGTGAGGTTACGATAGTAAGATAAGTTGTTTGCTTAATTAGAGATGTGACGACGGTCACATTTTGAAAGAAAATAAAAAAAGTGACGAGTGACACGTAACAGGTGACATTTTAGGAATGTTCGAAGTTCGAATGGCTTCTTAAAAACTGGTCACGCGTTACATGTCACTCGTCACTTCAGTTACTACTCTTATCATACAAATTAGACATTGAATATCTAATTTGCACGAAGTATGCTAGAAGAATAATTAAGAGAGAATTAACATCCAAACTTGCTCTCCTTGCAACAAAAATGCTGGTTGTATCACTTACCGGACCGTATTTAAGGTGCTATTAATTATGGCGGTGAAATGAAACAGAAAAGAGATACCATAAAGGTATATACATGGAACACATGGCCAGGTGAACCTACTGTTTTATAGTCCATTTTCGAATAAATAAAGCAACATCTGCTTTATCCAGGTCTCCTTTTGCCACCGAGATAACAAAATCGGCGAATTTCTCCTGTGGAGCAGTAAAATCATAACCATTCAGGGCAAGGAAAACAAGGGCTGCTACTGCACCAACTCGTTTGTTTCCATCAATAAACGGATGGTTCTTGACTATGTGAAAGAGGTAGGCTGCTGCCATTTCATATATAGTTGTGTGAAGGTGTTCACCTCCAAATGTGATTGCGGGCATACCCAGTGCAGATTTTAGCAGTTCAAGATCCCGAATACCGGGCAAACCCCCATATCGAAGTACCTGATCCTGATGGATTTCAAGTACCTCTGAAAGGCTCAAAAAGATTATTTCTGTCATCGACTCACTCCGCAAGTTTTTTTAAAGCCCTCGCGTAGTTCTTGTTTACTCTGTCAAGAGAGACCTTGAAAGCAGCTTCCCGGGTTGTTGCTTTAATCGGCGTAAGCACCAGTGCGTGCCCGTCTGTAGTGATATTAAACGGAGTATCCGCCTCCGCACCAATCAGGTCAAGAATTGGTTTTTCAATAACCAGTGCGAGACTATTTCCATGTTTTGTCAGAGTTTTAACCATAATAAATCTCCATTAATGTTGATACTATATATACACAATGTACCACCTAACTATGGTTACTGTCAATAATTTTATTGTTTAGATAATAATACGATATTTACGGTGGAAATTTAGGGAATAGAAGTTTTCACGCGGAGACGCGGAGCTCGCGGAGGGGAAGAGAAAAAAGCTGGGTTTTAGAATACAGAGTTGAAAGTTGGTGAATGCGGTTCTGAATTCCAATCATTCTTTTTCTTAAACTCCGCGATCTCCGCGTCTCTGCGTGAGATTTTTTACTCTTTAAAAACAACCCCATCCCTTTTGATGTTGTCAATTAATTCAGGATTGGTGATCTTTTCTAAAACTGAAATGTCGAAAGTGTACGGCAACATCAGGTCATCAAGATCACTTTGCAGTTTTCCAATAAGCACTAAATCCAGATTTTGTCCGATTAATGCAATGTCAATATCTGAACCATTTTTATAGGTTCCCTTTGCCCGTGATCCATATACAATGACTTGTGCTATTTGAGGATAACGGCAAAAGACTGCCTTGATTTTAGTTATACTTTTATTATCAATGCCAAACTGCATAATCAGATTGAATCTTTTTTTTGTAACAATTGGAACTTTTTGTATAATGACATCATCTCGGGAATGTATTGATTCCGTATTAAGTTTACGATCTCTCTGGCGGTTTCTTCATTGTAGGTATGCGATGTTTGATTGCGGCTGACTATCATGCTCATCCATACATCGCCATCCTGAATCAACCCTAATTTAAATGCTTCTCTGGTAGCATCTCTGGAGCCGTATAGTTCTTTATTGCCATGAAATTCTAAGAAATCTTTAATTGTATTCCATGCAAGTTCATGTGTGTACTCAAAAGCCTGAATCAGCCCCTGTTCCTCAAGCTCGTTGAGGTTTGGCTTTTGTACGTAGTCCTGAAGTCTGTGAACTGCCTTTGTAAAATTCTGAAATCGCTGCATCCAGCGAATATCCTGATGATCCAATGGTGAATCCTTGAAAAATGACCGTTATAATGATTACGATAATTAAAAATAATATACCTAACGGTGATCAGCTGAGAGAATGGAATCATTTAAAAATTATCTGGTCAATTGGTTCCTTGATGTGTAAATCGAATGTTCGTTTGCCTGTAGTAGTAAAAAAGTTTATTTTATCCTTCGATTGGCAGCACATATTGTTTAAGTATGAGTGATTCCCCTGATATTCAAGGGTATACGTTTTAATAGAGAGAATAATGGAAAAAAGACAAAAGAAATATACCGGCTACTCAAATAAGAAAACTGTACAAAAAGAGAACCCGGTAAAGAATAGTGTTGATGGCCGGATTGTGGCGATGAATGAGTATGGTGATGGCGAGATTCATGGAAACCGTAGAACAATTAAAGTAGCGCGAACGGTTGTTGGTGATCAGGTCAGGGTGAAAATTCCAGTAAGCGACAAGAGTTATATGTATGGAGAACTTGTCAGCCTGCTGAAACCATCAGAGAAACGTGTAGATCCGGCGTGTGCATCGTTTCTGGACGGGTGTGGCGGTTGTCAATGGCTGCATTTTGACTATCAGGAACAATTGAAATGGAAAACAAAAATTCTTCGCGATATCCTTAAACAACGGTTATCTTCACCTGTAAAGGTATGTGAGATTATCCCAATGGAATTCCCTTTTGCATACCGGAACAAGCTATCGCTCAGGAATGTAAATGGTACATTTGTAAATATGCAGGACTTTGATGACAAAACGATTACTGCAAAAAACTGCCGTGTCGAAACAGAAGCAAATCAAAAGGTGCGGGCTATTCTTGGTACAGTAAAAGTTCCCTCAGACATTCAGCAACTTCATTGCAGAAGTACTCCTGATGGCAGTGTCGGGATACACCTTTTTGTAAATAAGGTAAGTAATATGGTAAAAGAATTTTCTGATTTCTGCAGCAGTACTGTTGCACGATGCGCAGGAATTGGAGCGCAGACAAGAAATTCCTATGAATTGCTCTACGGGAAAAATTTCCTTACTTATTCTTATAAGTCGATCAGGTATACTATTCCACTTAATGGCTTTTTTCAAACCAATTATGTACAGGCAGAGAAACTGCTTGAGATAGCACTAGAACAACTTAAAGGTTCAAAGACCGATACTGCACTTGATCTTTATTGTGGATGCGGCTTTTTCACATTACCAATGGCACAACAGATGAAACAGGTGATTGGTATCGAAAATAATGCTGCATCAACAGAAAATGCGCAGGAGAATGCAAAAGTAAACCATCTCAATACTATCAAATTTCTCACAGGTGATGCATCTGTTGTTATGAGAGGTATGAAAAAAGAATCGTTTGACAGTGTGCTTCTTGATCCACCACGGGCGGGGTGTGATGAGCAGGTGCTGCAGGCACTGATAGCAATGGCTCCAAAGAAGATTGTCTATATCTCCTGCTCACCATCATCGCTTGCACGGGATCTGAAAGTACTGACAAAAGTATACGATGTAACATATTGTCAACCAATTGACATGTTCCCGCATACATCACATATGGAAACAGTGGTGACACTTAAGCCGAAACGCTGAATTAATTTGTAGTCGTATCGGGACCGAATATTGACTGATCAAGGTTTCCTGCATTGTCACTGTCAGAATCAAATCCGCCACTGCACCCATTGAGCATTATAATGAACATCATAATTATACAAAATGTTACTAGTCGCATACTAACGTTTCATTTCTGTTTCAAAAAGGTACTATTTACTTAAAACTATTGAGAATCCGATTCTACTTTTGTATCAAAATGCTGTTGAGGTTTTCTGTAACCAAACGGATAAATTTTTACCTTTAGCCCTACATTTATTGAATGCCAGCGGGTACGGTGATAGTTACCAAAAGGAAATTTCATATTGAAATAGACTGATGGAACAAAGTGTCGGTCTGCGTGAAAATCTGCCTCGAGATGTATTTGATGAAACCACCAGTCGTTGTTATAGGTAAACTGTTCAAGGGTACCGCTATTCCTGTTGTAAATCTGATCAATGACAATATCCTCCCATTGGTATCCGAGCGAATAGATCACATTAATCCATGAAAAATTATAATGGAATCCCAGGGATAGTGATGTTGACGGAAGGTAGATGGCGGGTTTGATTCCCCGAAGAGAATCGTAGAAGACAACATAGTTTCCACTATCGGATTTAAGATGCAATGTATCGCTATCCTTGTATCGTATTCCCGATGACCACTGGCCAAGTTCAACACCTCCATAGATTCCACGATACATTACATGATACGTGTTAAACATTGTCAATCCCCGGTAATTATTCACCCCACCAATACGTCCGCTTGAAAATGTTGACAGAAAGGATGAGAATTTTCTGTTTGATGGAATTCGTGCTATAAAGCCAATAAGTGATGAACCTATAGTAAGTTGATCATTTTTTATATAATTAACAATTTCGTTTTTTTTGACTGCGACAGCTCTCCCCATACTCTGTTTCGGACAGCCATCATAGAGTCCGTAGATATCAGGACATCTGTCTATACTGTCAAGATACCCATCCGCATCAAGGTCTGCATTCATTCTAAGATCTACAACGTAGTTATTAATTGTATCAGGCAGCACAGTAATGATTTTCCGGGTATTGACAAAGCCGTGACGGCTTATATCGACAGTATAATTTCCTGACTGAAGTTCCAGCGTACGGTCACCAAAACTGCATCCGAGTGTATCAATGCATACTTCTGCATCAAAGGGAAGTGTGCGGATACTTAAAATCCCTTTTTTTCTGACAAACTGCTTGTCAAACCAGCATACTTTTCCGGCTGTAATAGTTAATATGGTGTCAATTGATTCGTAGCGATTGCCGCCGTTCCATTGTATTCTGTAGGATCCATCAAGCAGTTCTGCTTTCAGATTGTGAGTTCTCAATGTGTCAATTACAAACGGAGTGTCCACCGGGGGGCTGGGAAAATAGAGAAGGCCATACGGGTTATCTCCCGATATATAAACCGTATCAAAATCACTCAGCAGTTCAAACGAAAGTTTCACCGTAGAATCAGGTCGTACGTAAACTTCATTACGTGAGAAGTGATGATTCGGGAGGAATAGCTCAATGGTATATTTACCTGATGCGACACGTTCGATGGAGCAGGGTGTTTTCCTTAATGTACTGATTCCGTTTATGACAATCTGTGCATCATCTGGTTCCGAGACTAATTCAAACCGTCCATGAGGATAGCTTCGGGATCCCTGCAGGGTAATCCATGATCTATCAATGTTTACAAACACAGTGCCATGGTGACGGACATAAAAATTGAACTCATCAAAATAAACCTCTTCAATATCATTACTATGATTCTGCTCAATTGAACTATAGATACGCTTCCTGATAAAACCGGATGCGTCACGGTTGGCTGGAATTCTGAATGCGTACAGTGGCGGTTCTCGTTTGAAGGCATTTGTATCAATAGATCCTTCATATAAACGGTACTCTCCGCCATCAATTTTTTTCCGCATGACAATGTTACCAGGGGCAATAGTAATTACTGAATCAATCTCGGTACATGTACGCCCCGCTTCGCTTTTTATGATATCATTAGATGATAGCGGCAATATGCGGTTACTGGACTTAAAACGATTTATTGTAAATGGATCACTGACAGCAGCACTTACCAGTGATACTAACAGCAGCAGATGCAATAGTGTAAGAAGTCGCAATTTCATAGTATGTTAGTAATAAGTAATTCGTTACCAGTTCGCAATACGTTATCACCCCGACTGCTGAATGATACCTGCAATTTTATTTGCCAGTTCGGTTGATGGTTTTTTTGCTCCGAGGACACCTCTGATCTTCTGAAGTGCATCAACGGTTTGCCTGTAATAATTTTTGTCAATAAGAAATCGTTTGCACTCATAAGCAAGTTTTTCAGCGTTCATGGAGTCCTGTATGCATTCCGGTACTATCGATGCCTGCGCGATTATGTTAGGCAGTCCAATCCATGGCAGCTTCACAAGTCGCTTTGCAAGTGCATAGGTTAATGCTGATGTTTTATAGGCAATAACCATGGGTACGCATGCAAGCGCAGTTTCAAGTGTGGATGTCCCTGATTTAACAATTGCACAACTGACACGTGTTAGTATACTGTCAAGCGGGTCTGCTGTAACCGTAACGCCGGGGTAATCCTTGATAATATCAAATTCCCTGATGTTAATCGACTTGAACGCTGATACCTCAGCCCGAAGTTCCGGAAACTCCTTTTTCAGAATCATGTATGCATCAAGCATCGGACGAAGCATCCGCGTAATCTCCTGTAACCTGCTCCCGGGAACAAGCGCAATCGAAAGCTCCCGCTTGCTGTTCTCATCCCTTACTTCCCACTTTCCACTTCCCACATCCCACTTCTTCTCACTCT
>JAAZBG010000333.1 GCA_012513915.1 Fibrobacter sp. | reverse complement strand
TCCATCTGCCGCTCTCCGAGAGGTTTCCCCATCAGTGGGAGCGGGCGGTTGAGGTCGCTCTCGTTGGCGCGGCGCTCGGCGAATTCGTCGGCACTCATTATTTGTGGCATTGTTATCGGTCTCCTATGTCGTATCCCTGATCGGCGAGCCGGAGGTCGCGGATCGGGCGGATGTAGATGAGCCAGACGACCCGGAAGGCGTTGACTACGGCGAGGAGGAAGACGCCGATCATGAGCAGGCCCAGGTAGGGCGGCTGGATGAGGCACTGCACGGGCTGGATGAGGATGTCGCCGTCGGTGAGGAGGATCGGATGGATGCTGTTGAAACTGATGTAGCCAGAGAGCCACGCGACGGCTGCGGCGAGGAGGGCGGCGAGACCGGCCCACATGTCCCGGCCCTCGATGCCGGGCCAGAGGGAGAGCCCGAGACAGACCCAGGTGAGGGCGAAGAGGAGCGTCCAGATCTCGACGGGGAGGTAGGTTTGGGCTGCCGGGAGGACCTGCACGGGATCAGCGACGGTGACGTTGGCGGCAGAGGCCGCGGGGAACAGGAGGGAGGATAGAACGAGGGCGGGGAGGGCCCGCCCCCGGAGGTTCGACGTCATGAGAGGATCGGAAAACGGGATGTTTCCTCCGGTCTCCTCATCCGCGCCGGGCGTTGAACATCATCAGGCCGCCGATGACGGCTCCCATGGCGATGATGATCAGGGTGACGACGAGCAGCCCGTAGCCAGAACTCGTGGTGGTCTGCAGCGTCTGCTGCGTGGCGTAGAGGGGGTCGGTTTCATTGAGCACCGGGGTCGCGGCGCTGATGGCGGCGAGGACCGGGATGCCGATGAAGAGCACGGCAGCGACGATGATGAAGCCGAGAACCGCGTTGACGTTGGCATCCTCGTTGAGGCACCGGGCCTGGTAGAGGCGCTTTACGGCCCCCACGCCGGCGGTGTGGAGGGTGATCCAGCACTCACGTGCAAAATCGTGGTATTTTCCCATAGGCTTTCTCCAAAAATATATAGGGCTATTTAGGTATATAAAATTAGTTGTTTTTCTATATAATTTTGAGGGAGTCTATATTCCCGATAGCCCGACCGCCTGCACGACCGGGGGCTGCCGGGGGATGCGCTGGAACCGGATGCGACCGAAGCGACTGTTGGCCTCCTCGACGATCCCCCATCCCCTGGGCAGGGTCCGGATCAGGTTCTGATGTACCATAGAGACCCGGGTCTTCGGGCGGCTGCCGGGGAGCCACATGAAGTAGTTGACGCGGTCGTAGATGCGGTGGTCGAGCAGGTTGATATCCTGGGTTGCCAGCAACAGGGAGACGTTGTTCTTGCGGAGATGGATGATAGACCGGGTGAGCCAGCCGATCATGTGCCAGTGGTTTCCCTGGGCCCCAAAGGGGAAGATGTCGTCCGCTTCGTCGAGATGTAGAGTATAGAACTCGTGCCGGGCCTTGATCCTCGACAGCGTCTCAATGAACTCGTACCACCACATGGCGGACGGCGCCCGGACATCTTCCATTTTGCTGTAATCTGATTTCTTGGCGAGTTGGGAGGCGAGGAGCCGAGTGAGGGTTTTCTCTGAGAGGTAATATTCCTGCGGCTCATAAACGACGTTGATGCCGCCCTGCAGGAGGTTTTCATATAACTGTTCGGGGCTGTTGTAAAACCGGATATCCTCGCCCGACAGCATGAGCCGGTATTTCTTTTTCCCCGCCTGGATGTAGAAGTCGAGCCGGTCGCGGTAGTGCATGTGGAGACGGATCGGCTTGGGGTGGGTGCCGGGGAATGATTGGATCCAGTATTCGGGGATCAGGCAATTCCAGTGGTCGTACTCGAGACCGCGCCAGATGACGGTTTCGGGCACATGCTGGTTCCTGAGGTTGACGACATCCCATTTCCCGGCCAGGCCGGGGACGTGGTTGGCGAGCTGGGCATACTGGACCATGAGGGTGCTCTTCCCTTTGCCCATGGCGCCGAGGAACATGCCGAAGACGCCGCCGGTCGCGGCAACGCCGTCGTCGTGGGTGGTCATCTCGTAGGTGAGGGCCTTGCCGATGTCCGGGCTGACGGCCAGGAGGGATTTTGAGACCCGGATATCTCGCCGCCGGACCTGTTCAGACCTGGGAGAGGTATTTTCCTGCGTTGCTGTCGTCATTGTCCATCTCCTGGGATTTCTTTGGTATGAATGCGGATGTTATGTCAAAATCGGTCTCGTCGATCTCAATGAGGTTGTCCATGAGACAGAGCGCATAGAAATAATCTGCGACGTCGGCGCAGACGATCATGACGTTGGCCCATTGGTCTGAGGATGTCGCGTAGGCGACGGTGGCGGCATCGATTTTATCTCGGTAGGCATCCCATTCGGGGATATTCTGGGTGCCGTTCTCTATCGAGTTGTGTAGTTTTGCCTCGCAGGCTCTAACGCTGCTCATCAGGGCTCGGGTGAGGCGGAGCAGGAGGGGCGGGTCGGACGCCACGGAGCAGAAGACATAGAGCTTGCCTATGGCCCGCTTGACGTCCCCGGGTATGCTATCCATATGACTATAGTGGAAGTTCAAAAATATATAGATGTCGTCGACGTATATATACTCGGGGCGGGGGGTATAGGGGTCTTAACAGACGAACTTGGTGAGGGAGAAGTTTGGGCGCCGCGAAACGCTCCCGGGCGGCTCTTTTAAAAAGGAGAGATGATCAGGTTCTGCCCGACGAGTCCATCTTATCGATGAGGGACTGGCGGAACTCTTCGAACTTCTGCTCGATGATGGCCAGGCGGGGATCCTGGTCCATGTGGGTCAGGAGGGAGTTGACCTTCTCGCCCTGAGTCTGGCGGGCCTCTGTGGTGAGTGGCCGGGTGCACATGCGGCAGAACTGGGATCCCGGAGGGTTGACTGCCAGGCAGTACATGCACTGGCGGGGCTTGTCGGTGTCGGCGTCGATCTCGCTCTCTGTCTTCAGCCCGGCCCTTCTCAAAAATTCGTCGTCGATGTCCTTTTCTGATAGTTTCAGATAGGTGCGGAACATCGACGTATCGGGGTTCGCCCAGAACGTTTCTTTCAGGACGGACTCTTGATAGTTCTTCCGGACCAGTTCGGTAATCCTACTTTTCCTGAACAAATGTGGGTGTATCCGCTTTTCAATGCCCGCCCGCTGTGCCGCCCGCTCGATCACCTGCGATATGGCCCGGTACCGGAGAGGATGATTTTTCGTGGAGATGAAGACGTATGCATCCCCCTCGGCAGCCGGCCCATAGTATCCGTTCCTCCAGGCCGCCAAGTATGCCGTGCTGTTGATGAGCCGGGGATACCGCTTCTTGCGTTCCTTGGTGTCGTTGATTGTGCAGCGGACTCCATAGCGATCGAACAGTATATCCGACCACCGAAGCCGGGCCACCTCCCCTATCCGTGCCCCGGTCTCGTAGGTCACGGCGACGATCGCCCGGTCCCGGTGGGTCTTGCAGGCCCGGATCATAGCAGCGAGCTCGTCGGCTGTGACGAGGTCGCCGGGGTCGGTCGTCTCGTAGTCTCTCGGGGGTGCCTTGAGTTCGCTGAGCTCGGCTGCCGTGAGGTTCGAGGTTAGCTTTCGGGAGATCATCCACTTGAAAAATGACTTTAGGATCTGGATGTGGTCGGCGATCGTGTTCTGCGCGTAGGGCTCGCCTCGGCTGCTCGTCATCGAGGTGAGCCGCATCCGGGCGGCAAAGAGGTCGTCGATCGTCACCTCCTCCCAGGGAGGGGTGAGCACCTGCCTCCATGATATGAGGATCTGTGATAATTTCGTGGCCCGGGAGGCGGTGATGCCCTTGCCGCCCTGCCGATAGTTGACGAACCGCCGGATCAGGGCAGCATCGCCGGGGCTGATCTTCCCGTTGTTCTCCGCTCTCGATACCTGCCCCTCCCAGTAACCCGGGGCGGCATGTTGATGGAAATAGGTCTCTCCCATGCACTGCTATAGGTCAGTATCAGATATGAACATATTGGGCTACTCTCCCCCTCAGCGTCATTACTTTTGTTCATATCCGTTTTGGTTCGTTCTCTGTGCTTTGTTGGATATCCCGGATAGGTATATATGCCGCGTGCGCTCGAAATGCTATAGCATG
>JAAZBG010000126.1 GCA_012513915.1 Fibrobacter sp. | reverse complement strand
TTAAACATTGTATCAAGTGCAAGCGGTGTAAGACGGCATTCGATATAACGAACCGCTGATGCCGGATCGCCGGTGTAGATATTGCCGAAGTTTCCCTGCTTGTCAATAAAAAGATCTTTGTTTGCAAGTGAGACAAGTGCATCACCGATTGACGCATCCCCGTGAGGATGGTATTTCATGCACTGGCCGACAACGTTTGCAACCTTGTGAAATTTCCCGTCATCCATCTCCCACAATGTATGAAGGATACGGCGTTGTACCGGTTTGAGACCATCATTAATATGAGGAATTGCGCGGTCTTTAATGACATAGGATGCATATTCCAGAAAGTTAAGATCATACAGATTTTTTATATAAGCCATTATCGCAGATTCTCCATTATGTAGTCACGGCGTTCGGGAGTGTTTTTTCCCATGTAAAATTGTAGTGTTTCGGGGATCGTCTTGATTGACTTGACATTCACCTCGACAAGCCGCATGTCTTTTCCGATAAACTGACCGAATTCATTGGGTGATATTTCACCAAGTCCTTTGAATCGTGTTACTTCAGGATCGCGTATCGATTTAACTGCCAGATCCTTTTCTTTTTCACTGTAGCAGTATTTAGTCTCTTTTTTGTTACGTACTCTGAATAAAGGTGTTTCCAGAATGTAAACATGACCTGCAACAACAATTTCTTCGAAGTAGTTAAGAAAGTAGGTCAGAAGAAGATTTCTGATATGGAATCCATCCACATCGGCATCAGTTGCAAGCACGATTCTGTTGTATCGAAGGTTTTCTGCATTATCCTCTATCCCCAGAGCCATCATCATGTTGTAAAGTTCTTCGTTCTGGTAGATTGCTGTTTTGTTACGCCCAAAGACATTAAGGCATTTACCGCGCAGTGTAAAAATCGCCTGGGTATATACATCACGGGCAGAGATAATGGAACCACCGGCAGATTGGCCCTCAGTGAGGAATATCGTCGAATGCTCACCATCTTTGCCGTCTGGTAAATGATATTTACAGTCGCGAAGGTTGGGGATTTTGATCTCGATACGCTTTGCAGCTTCCTTTGCCTCTTTTTTAACCGCATTTAGTTCTGTACGAAGTTTTTCGTTTTGAACAATCTTGTTTTCAAGAGCCTTGGCAGCTTCAATATTCTTATGAAGAAAATCGACAACACCGGATTTTACTTCCTGCACAATCCAGCTGCGTATTTCCGTATTGCCAAGTTTGTTTTTTGTCTGCGATTCAAAGATCGGGTTTTTAAGCTTTATTGCAATGGCGCCGCTGATACCCTCGCGGACATCAATACCATTGTAATTTTTCTTGAAATACTCATTAATACCTTTCAGGATACCTTCACGGAATGCGCTCAGGTGCGTACCGCCATCACTGGTATGCTGGCCATTGACAAAAGAAAAGTATGATTCTCCATAGCTTCCGGTATGAGTAAAGGCGAACTCAAGCTGTTTACCTTTGTAATATGCGATATTGTAAACAGTATTCTCTCCGACCTCATTTTGCAACAGGTCAAAAAGTCCGTTTTTGGATTCGAATTTCTGATCACCAAGGTAGAGTCTCAGGCCGCTGTTGAGATAGGCGTAATTCCACAAACGCTGCTCAATGTATTCATAGTTGAACTTATATTCGCTGAAAATCTCGTTGTCAGGTGTAAATTCAACGTAGGTCCCGTCAGCTTCTTTGGATTTTCCTTTATTTTTGGATTTAAGCTTTCCGCGTTGAAACACTGCTTCAAAAAACTCACCGTCACGATAGGATATCACCTTGAAATGACTTGACAATGCGTTAACAGCTTTTGTACCAACACCGTTAAGTCCCACACTGAACTGGAATACATCATCATTGTATTTCGCACCGGTATTAATTATTGATACACAGTCAATTACCTTACCAAGAGGTATGCCGCGTCCGTAATCACGCACAGAACCGATCTCTTTTGAGACTGCAATTTCAATTTTTTTGCCATGCCCCATAATGTATTCGTCAACGGCGTTATCGATCAGTTCTTTTAAAAGTATGTAGATACCATCATCAGGACTTGATCCGTCACCAAGTCGTCCGATGTACATTCCTGAGCGTAATCGTATATGCTCAAGTGAGCTGAGGGTCTTTATCTTGCTTTCATCATAGACGGCTGTACTATTCTTATTCATAAGCTCCAGATTCTTTTTTAATTGCATAATAATAAAATCCTACGTACTAACGCATTACTTTATTATGAGTATAAAATAAATAGGGTATATGGGTTGATCAAGGTTGATGATTGGAATGTTTCTGCACTATCCTGGTAATTCAACAATGAATTTTGGGTAAATGGCTGATAAATGCACCGGCGTGATTAATACTGCGAGATTTGGGTTTTGGAGAATATTGCTGGTTAAACATATATTTAGAGATGTATCTGTAAGGTGGGAATATACCAGACGTGTAATTAAAGCGGAGGGAAAATAATAATGGAAATGAGCAAAATCATGATCGGTGCGATGCGGTTTAAGGATCGCGAAAGTGCACGTCAGACAATTCATGCGGCGATTGATGCCGGTTTTAATTATATCGATACATCACCCTGTTACTGCTACACGAGTGCCACTGATAATTCAGAAACGTGGGTTGGTGATGCCGTTAATGAGGGTGATTATCGCAGCCGTGTAATGATGAGCGCAAAGTGTTCTCCGGGAAATGGCGGAATGGGACTTGGTGATTTCGAACCAGATACCGGTTTTGGCGTACGCTCAGCAGAACAGCTTGAACAGGTATTCAATCAGTCGCTTAAACGTCAGAATCTTGACAAATTTGATTATTACCATATGTGGACCACACATACAATGGAACAGTTTAATGAAGCGTCTAAAGCGGGCGGCTGGCTTGACGGGGTCAGGAAAATGAGTGATAAGTGGGATCATCTGGGTATTACAACGCATGCTGATACCAATACAATTATTGCTTTTCTGGCAAGTGGGTTGTTTGAAACAGTAACAATTCCGTTAAATGTTGTCAACCGGACTCGTCTGGGAGTACTTGAATACTGCAGTAGAAATAATATCAGGGTGATTGCAATGAATCCTCTTGCAGGCGGATTTCTTGCATCACACGACCGTTTAAAGGAGCTTGCCCTGCGGTATCTGATGTCTTTACATAATGTGCATTTGCTGATTGGTTTTTCTGCGGTGGAGGATGTTGCCTATGCAAAGTGGATTCAGGATACCATGAGTGAATGCGGTATGTCAACTGCGGAGATCCTTGCAGAAGTTGACAGTATCGTAAATTCCGATGAGCCCCGGTGTACCGGATGCGGTTATTGTGCACCCTGCCCGCAGGGAATCAATGTGGGAGCATCACTTTCGTACTATAACCTTTATAAATATGTAAAAATGGAAAGTGCAAAAACATCGTTTCAGGAGAAGCAGTGGGAGGATGGGCTGCGACTGGATAAGTGTGTAAAGTGCGGACTCTGTTCAAGCCGCTGCCCGAATGCACTACCGCTGGATAAGATTATTCAGGATGCGAAGAAGGTGTTGTACGCGTAATAGAGACTGATTCAGATTGGACAACATACTTTTCAAATTGCAGAAAAAAAGGTATATTCCAAACCTTAATTATTAATTTGAAGGAAACAACTTAATGGAGTATCATTGATTGAGTCAGGAATTAAAGTTACAGCTATACAAACACTGTTTGAGTTATGTTAATCATCAGATTGACATAATCAATAGGGCGCTTGATGATGCACAAAGTGCCGCCAATGATGAGACAAAGAGTTCTGCCGGTGATAAATATGAGACCGGGCGTGCTATGAAACAACGTGAAAGTGAATTGCTGGTAACGCGTCTTAACGATGCTCATACGCTTCAGAAAACGTTACACCAGATTGATATCTCAAAAAAATGTGACAGCGTAAAATCAGGTGCACTCGTGACAACGTCAATGGGGATATTTTTCATCGCAATCAGTGCGGATGAAGTTGTTATTGATAATGAGGAGTATTGTCTGATATCTAAGGAATCACCGATCGGTGCTGCGATGCTTAATAGCAAAACAGGGGAATCATTTAAATTCAGGGACAGCGTTGTAACGATAATTGCTGTTGAATGATTATGATAAACTGTTTATGTGATGTGAAGGTTCTGTTACGAATGCCGCTAACAAACGCACAGTAAGGTCGTATTAGATCTGCTCTGGTGACATTTGATTAGTAATCTTTGGTGCATAATAAAATTCGCACACCTCATTGGCAGTCATGGACTTCCCGGTTCTTGAAATATGATATTGCAGTGTTTTGAAGAAAGTGTCAAACTCACTCGTACTCATTACTATTCCACAGCTTTCAAGCATTGACAGAATACCAGCACGTCCGCTGTGAGTTCCGCATACGAAACGGGATGGTGTATGGCCACTCAATGATGGATCATAGGGTTCATACGCAGATTTGCTTCGTAACAATGCATGGCAATGAATTCCGGACTGGTGTTTGAAAATTGATGATCCGGTAATGGGCTTCTGTTTACCTATTTCCATTCCGGAGAGATCTGCCACTGTTTTACAAATTGTATTAATTGCGCTCGTGTCAAAATCACAATGTAAAGTATTCGAAAGTTGAAGGGCCATAACGACCTCTTCAAGTGCGGCGTTACCGGCACGTTCACCAATTCCATTTACGGTAATTGATGCAGCATCGGCGCCAGCCTGAAGTGCTGTTACAGTATTTGCTGTTGCCATTCCAAGATCATTGTGTGCATGGATCTCCAGATTACATTGTGGTACATTAGATTTAAGTTTTGTAAACAATCTGAACGTTTCAATCGGTGTCAGAATGCCAACGGTATCTGCAATACGGATTCTGCTGACGTTTGCTGCAACCCCTCGCTTGACAAATTCATGAAGAAAGGAATACGATGCCCTTGAAGCATCCTGTGCACCGATTGAAAACGAATTGAAGTATTTTGATGCATAGTCGCAGAAAAAAGAGACCTGATCAAGTATCTCATTTTCGGTATAACCGAGTATTTTGATGTGATTTATTGACACCGGGAATGAAATATGAACAGATTTACAATTGCATCTTTGCGCAGCGTCAAGATCAACAAGCTTTGCTCTGCACCATCCGATAAAGTGAGCAATATCATATCTGTTTGTCAGTGTGGATATAACATTTTGTTCAGTATCGCCCATAACCGGAATTCCTGCTTCAAAAAAACGAATTCCTGAGTTATATAAGAGATCTGCAATACGAAGTTTATCCTCTGAGGAAAATGCGATATCAGCAGCCTGTGCACCATCTCTGAGTGTTGTGTCAATTAAATATACCGGTCGTTTTTCAGCTGAATACATACATAAATCCCAAACTAATTATTTTTCTGAATCCCATCGGGATTAAATATTTATAGCATGCATGACAATAAAATCAATCTGAGTCCCGTAGGGACGATATATCTGTTATAAATCACACCAGATGTAATTTACATCATAATAAAAAGATAATCTGTCTCCTGCACGATTTTAGCACCTATTTATATATTGTCCCTATGGGACAATAATTCTATTTTTGGACATTTTCTATAAATATACTGTCCCTCCGGGACAAAAAAACAATTTGTCAACCGCATCCTTTGCCACAGCCACCACCTGTGCATGATTTAATATTAACAACCGGTAATGGCTCAGCTCCGTTTTTCAGTGCCATAAGTGCCTGGTCAATAAGCCCCTCGGTTACAATCACCTTGATACCCTCTTCTGCAAGCGTTGCTTTTGGAGGCTCTCCGGCTTGATTGACAATAAGAGCTTTACAATCATGCAGTGTATCAGCCATCTCTGTCCATCGGTTAATTCCGGTACCTGCTGCCGGTGCATTTCTGATTTCAACAACAGGAAATGAGGCATCGTCGATATTGTAAACATATAAAAGATTTGCCTGGCCAAGATGTTCATTGACAAGCATACCTTCCCTGCTTGCAACGGCAACATATGGTCTGTGCTCTGATGGATTCAGGGGCATTGATGCTATTGACTGAAGCAGATTGTGTACAGCCTCAGGGTTGTTTTGGCCTAGTCTTCCGGCTGCATCTGCACGGCACATGGCACAGTGACGAATGATTTCCATATAGTGTGATGCTTCCCAGCGTACTTTCTGCATTATCTCATGGTCCGGTTGCGTAAGGTTACTAAACGGGGTGTTCTCAATCGGACGTAGCGGCAATATGTTCATCACATCAGCTCCGAGCTTTTTCATTTTCTTTGAGACATCAGCAATATGTATTTCATTGATACCGGGTACAACAATAGAATTGATCTTGACTGTAATGTTGTTTTCCTTTAATGCCTTGATAGCAAGTAACTGACGTTCAAGAAGCAGCGATCCAGCGTCAAGCCCACGGTAGATTTTACTGTGGAATTTAACCCAGGAAATAATTGCTGCTGTAATCTGTGGGTCAACAGCATTAATGGTTACGGTAACATGACCAACACCGATTGATGCAAGTATAGGTGCGTATTCTGCAAGGTTTAAACCATTCGATGCCAGACAGGTAAGCATTGACGGATACTTTTCTTTTACAAGACGTAATGTTTCTATAGTGTTTTCAGGTTCGTTAAATGGATCCCCGGGGCCTGCAATGCCAACAACACTTATTTCGCAGTCAAGCATGGGAATAACATTGTCAAGATAATACAACGCCTGACGTGGCGAGAGTACTGCGGATGTAACACCGGGTCGGCTTTCATTGACACAATCATAAAGTCTGTTGCAGTAATTGCACTGTATGTTGCATCCTTTGGCTACCGGCAGATGTACTCTTCCGTGAGAAACGCCGCTTTTAGGGTTATAACAGGGATGTTTTGTGTCAAGCATAGTCTTGCTCCTTTATGGTTGTACTTTGCAGAAGTAAATCATAGTATTTACCGTTGCAGATTGTTGACAACTGTTGCAGTATCATTACATCCTTACTTTACGTATTGTGCAACGCCTGCTGATCTATCTGTTAATAATACAAAGCAATGTTTATGCCAAATAACGAAGAATTACAGTGTGCTATTTAAAAACCATGAAATAGCAGGTTAAACAGTCGTATCGCATTGATATTATGTGGATAATCAGTAGTACCTGATTAAGGTAAACCATAAAATCCGGTAATACAGAAATGCTTGTTTAAATAGCTGAAACAAAAACGTAATATTGACAGATAAAAATAAACAATTATGATGTTGTAATCCGGAATTTCGCTAATAAACTGAATGAAACGGAAATAAATACACAATACAATTTCGTAGAAAATAAGTTGTAAATCAGATAATCAATTAAATCACTAATCAGACCCATTTGTCATAGAGTAAGTCTTATAGCAATAGAAGAAAAAAATATCAAATGGATACAATTGTAATGCACCAAGGTAATGTAAATAATGGTTCTAAAAAAGCAAAAAGGAATGCATCAGCATTCCTTTTTGCAGGTTATCAAGCAATCAGATGGGGGATTATTCGGAGATACAATATTTTTCAGCAACACCACCATCAGCGATTGCGTCAAGTATCGCATCAATTGCAGATTCGTCAACAGGACCATACCAATGATTTTCCGGATACACAATCATCACCGGACCTTTGTCACAGAGTTTAAGGCATCCGGTCATTGAAACGGCAACATCGTCCATACCGCGATCAGACAACTCACCTTCAAGATACTGAATTAGTGATCCTGCGCCTTTTTTATTACAGACACCCTGCGGCGCACCTGACATTCTGAAACTGGCACAGACAAAAATATGATGCTTTGGTTTTTTCATTGGTAACTCCGTTGTTGATATGTTGTGTATTATTGGTTACAATTACAAATAACTATATCCGTCAGGAATATTTTCCTGTTTTCCGGATAGTAACGTATTTACAATAGTGTCAAGCAGTGCCAGTGCACCATCGTAACCGACGTGCAGCAGGCGGTTCGCACCAAAACGGTCATGAACAGGAAAACCCGCGCGAACGAGAGGTATCTCATGCTTGATTGATATATGGTTTCCCTTACCGGTTCCAATCATTAAATCTGGTTTAAGATCAACGATTAACTTTTCAATAGTGTTAAAGTCTGCATCCTCACACACAGCCAATCCATCAAGCTTACCTGGCTCTACTCTGCGTTCAAGTTCGCTGCGCAATTTCCCTTCTGATGCACAGAGTACCGGCTCAAGCCCGATTTCAAGACAGTATGCAACAAGGGAAGGAACCATGTCTTCATCACCATAGACAACGGTTCGGACACCGCTTACATACTTATGGGCGTCAATGTAGCTGTCAATACATCTGCCGCGTGCTTTCTGAATGTCAGGAGAAATAGCTATTCCGCTTATGTCTGACAATGTGCTGATTAATCTGTCTGTTGCCTCAATACCGATAGGAGTATCAAGGTGAACATATTTTGTAGTAAATGTTTTTGAGAGATAGTCACCGGCAGAATTCTCTCTTTGTGAACCTAATTCTAAAAATACCGATTCCGGTGATGCTGCTGCTGAAATAGATTCAAACGGTGTTCCACCCTCAGGTATCGGAGTGTACGTATCCCAGACACCGCCATCAAGTGTTTCAGAGTAATCCGGTAATAATACCGGATTGGTTGAAAATTCTTTACAAAGAGACTTAATATACCGGATATCCACAGTTGATAGTATCGGTGGCGCAATAAACACACCATGATCAGAACTCACTTCTTTACATGCTGATTTCACAAGGGCTGTAACGGTTTCATGAAAGCCGATACAATGTGACCCCTTGAATGATGGTGTAGAAACTGAAACGAGTTTCGCCGGAATTTTTGACTGAACTGTCCTGATTATTTTCCCGACATCATCACCGATTGTCTCGGTAAGGCATGATGTTGCGATTCCGATAACGTCAGGGTTATATTGACGGATTACATTATCAAACGCCTCACGGAGGTTTTTTTCACCACCGAAAATTGCTGTGTCTTCACTGAAACTTGATGACGCAATATCCATGGGCTCCCTGAAATGACTTATTAAAAACCTGCGGATATAGGTTGCACACCCCTGGGATCCATGAATAATAGGCATACAATTTTGTATGCCACGAAATGCAAGACATGCTCCAAGAGGTGTACACAATCTGCAAGGGTTTACCGTTACGAATGATTCCTTATTTGTGTCAAGCTTCATGATGTGTCTTCTTTCTCCAGTTGACAAACTTCCAAACAGGACTGGTTAAACTGGCACAGACTTCTTTTGCAAAATTAACCATTCCTTCAAAGCCCGCAAGACAGATTTTGCGTTCATGGTTGTGATCACAAAATCCAATTCCTAGTTTATAAGCAAGCGGACGCTCTTTTACTCCTCCAATGAACAGGTTGACATCTTTTTCAATAAGGTAACGTGATAATTCAACCGGATTGGAATCATCAACGATTACCGTACCGTTATCACAAACATTTTTAAGTACTTCGTAGTCTTGCGCATTTCCGGTCTGTGTTCCTGCAAGCACGGTTTTGATACCGATATGACGGAGGGCTTTAACAAGCGATATTGCTTTGAATGCACCGCCTACGTAAAGGGCTGCATTTTTACCGTTGCATTTTGCCTTTATTTCACCAAGAAGCGGCCGTATCAGTGCGATCTCAGTGGAAATAAGTGATTTGGTGCGGTTTTTAATTGCATTGTCGTTAAAGAAATCTGCAACGTCATAGAGTGATTTTGCTGTGTCTTCAATGCCAAAGAATGATGCATTAACAAAAGGAATATTGAATTTATCCTGCATCATTTTTCCAAGATACTTCATTGACCCGGCACATTGCACCACGTTAAGTTGTGCACGATGGGCATTTTTAATCTGATCAACCCGTGAATCCCCGGTAAGCGTTGCCACAATAGTTACACCCATCTGCTCAAAGTATTTCTTAATCACCCAGATTTCACCGGCGATGTTGAAATCCCCGAGAATATTGATACTTAGTGGAATCGATGGCCCCTCACCGAGGCCAATCAATCGCATCAGCGATTCACAAGCTGCTTTATACCCATCTTTTTTTGTGCCCTTGAATCCTTCAGACTGTACAGGTATAACAGGAATATCCGTGTTTTTCTGAACCTCTTTACAAACTGCAGTGACATCATCCCCAATGATTCCTGCAATACATGTTATGTACACAAAGGCCGCGGATGGCTTGTGCTCTTGTATTAATATGTAAAGTGCTTCTCTAAGCTTGGTTTCCCCACCGTAAATCACCTCTTTTTCACGGAGGTCGGTACAGAAACTGGTGCGGTGCAGCTGGGGCCCGCTTGATAAAGAACCCCGAATGTCCCAGGTATACGCTGCACATCCAATAGCACCATGAACAAGGTGTAATGCATCAACAATAGGGTAGAGCACTACCCGCGATCCGCAGAATGCACAGGCGCGCTGAGAAACCGAACCCGCAGTACTGACCTTCTCACACTTTAATTCAAAGGAGTCGACGCCTTTTTCAAATATCTGTTTTTTTCGATCTGATAAAATGCCTGGTTTGTCAATTGACATGTAACACCTCTATTCTGATAAATCAAGGCCTCACCCCCTAACCCCCTCACTGCAAGCGGCAAAGGGGGAACAGAAAATTTCCGACTCCCCCTCTACCGCTTGCGGACGACGCATCGAAGTGGTCGAAGGACCAGAGGGGGCCGGGGGGTGAGGCCTTCATAATACTACATAACAAGATCAAACTTTTCTTCCGGAACAGTCTTGTCCTGATAGTCCATCAGAGCACTGAGCAGCTTTTCAACAAGTCTCATTGCACCTCTGTAACCAGCGGTTGGGAAGTATTGATGACCCACGCGGTCATAGATCGGGAAGCCCATGCGGACATGTGGTATGTCAAGATCCCGTGACATGTATTTTGCATAGCTGTTACCGATAATAAGATCAACTTTTTCGTTAAGTATCAACTGATGCAGATAGAAAAAGTCTGATCCTTCCCTGACATTCATATCCTCAGTTCCAGCTGCGTCAGTGACCCGCTTGATAAACTTTTTACCAGAAGTACCGGTTATAACATGACGAACCGTGAAACCGATATCTGTCAGGAATTGTGTCAGAGATACCAGCTGATCCGGATCACCGATAAGCGCAACTTTCCTGTTGTGGAAATACTGCTGCATATCGGTCAACATGTCAAGAAGCTGACCGCGTTCATACTCAATCTCATCACTTACCACCCCGCCAAGCTTACGTAACGCACTGACAAAATCGTCGGTAGCACTTAAACCGATAGGCAGATTTAACAGCTCGCATGGTACTCCACACGATGTATCAAGTGCTTTTGCTGCTGGCCCCGATGCAAGCGGACCAAGGGCTATTGTTGCTCTTGCAGTACCGATTCTTTTAAGATTGTCAATGGTTGTTCCACCACGGGGATACATTTCAAAATGACCTGTCTGCGGACCATTCAGGACGCCATCAGTATCAGGAAATACCACCGCATCCAGCCCCATTGATTTCGCGATATGCTTGACTTCTGCCATGTCGGAAGGTTCAACATATCCTGGAATGATATTGATATGCTTACCTTTCGGGCCCTTTTTTCCAAAACTGTCAACAATACTTTTAACCATATTGCTGAACCCGGTTACATGTGAACCAACATAGCTTGGTGTGTTGGTCTTAAGAATGAATTTTCCATCAGGAACCTTGCCTTCGTCGTATGCTTTTGCAATAATCTGCGGCAGGTCATCACCAATTGTCTCTGACAGACACGTTGTATGAATTGACAGAACATCAGGATTGTATAACGTAAAGATGTTCTGTATAGCTTCAAGAAGGTTTGCCTGGCCACCAAACACAGATGCCCCTTCTGTAAAAGAACTGGTCGCAGCCATTACAGGTTCTCTGTAGTGTCTTGTCAATGCGCTTCTGTGATATGCACAACAACCTTGTGACCCGTGACTGTGTGGAAGGCATCCGTGAATGCCAAGAGCCGCATACATCGCACCAACAGGCTGACAGGTCTTAGCCGGCTGAATTGTTAACGCTTCGCGTTCTTCAAGTTTTTCCGGTGTATGTCGAAGCAGCATAATATCCTCCTATTCATTACCGTAATGGGCTGTTAACTGTGGTTTTTCACTCCATGGTGATTTGATCATCTTCCAGACTTTTGTATGTATCATTCTGTCAATTTCATGGTAGAAGTTGATAGCTCCTTTAAACCCGGCGTATGGTCCCTGGTAGTCGTAACTATGCATCTGCTTCATCGGGATACCCTGCTTCTGGACCACATACTTTTCCTTGATACCTGCACAGATAATATCCGGATGGCATTTTTCAATGAGTACTTCTAATTCATGATGATTAAGGTCATCAATAGCAAGCGTTCCCTGTTCCATTTCGGGCATCATACCTTCGTAATCGTTGAAACGGATTCCGGCTTTTTCAGTTAATTCCTTAAGTTCCGCCTCAGTTTTACGTGGACGATAATTGACAGGATCGTTCTCTATTGTCAATTCTTCAATGTTACGGGTATCCGCATCAACCTTGATTGACGGAATAACCTTACGTCCCTCATAGTCATCACGATGTGCAAATTCATATCCTGCTGCGATTGACTTGATACCAAGCTCTCGAAATAAATCCTGGTAGTGATGGGCACGTGAACCTCCGACAAAAAGCATTGCCGTCTTACCCTCAGTACGTTTTTTAACATCTGCAAGTGTTTTGCGTACTTCTGCCATTTCAGTTTCAATTACTTCTTCGGTACGTGCAATCAGCTCTTTATCACCAAAATATGCAGCGATTTTGCGTAATGACTTTGCTGTTGATTCCGCTCCGATAAAGTTAACCTTGAACCATGGAATACCCCATTTCTTTTCCATCATATCTGCCAGATAGTTAATTGATCTGTGGCACATGACTGTATTGAGATCAACATTCTGAGCACTCTTGAATTCTTCATAGGTAGAGTTTCCGCTAAATGTGGAATGAACCGTGATTCCGCATGCTTCAAAAATCCTGTTAAGTTCAAAGGCATCACCACCTATGTTGTATTCGCCAAGAAGGTTCATTCTGAACTTACCTTCTTTTTGCATAGTACCCTGACCGACAACATCGGTAAATATCTTGTTATTTGCAATATGGTGCCCTGCTGACTGGCTGACACCTTTGTATCCCTCACAGCTAAATCCGAAGATGTTGACATCTGGAAACTTTTCCTCCATTTCGCGACAGACCGCATGTACATCATCACCAATAAGACCAACCGGACAAGTTGAGAAAACACCGATCGCTTTTGGATGAAAAATCCGTACAGCTTCCTCAATCGCTTTTTTGAGCTTTTTTTCACCGCCGAAGATGATGTTCTCGTCCTGCATGTCGGTTGACATACCATATGGCATATAGTTTGGATCATTTGCCGTATATGGTTTTGTCTGGTTTCTTCTTGTCAACCAGCTGTAAAAACCGCATCCGATCGGACCATGAGTAATCTGCAGGACATCACGTGTCGGTCCAAGAACCACACCTTTACATCCTGCATATGCACATCCACGCATTGTTATAATACCGGGAACTGTTCTCACATTAGCCTGGATCTCAGGAACTTTATCTTCTGGTCCCACGTCATTGACAACAATTGCTTTAGCTCTTTTCCGCGCTACCTTGGCAGGATACTTTTTGGTCAGAGCTTCCTTGATATCAGCGCTATTAGAATATTCTGTCATACGTTCTCCTCTTAAATTTCATCAAGAACTGTGTCGCCGCTCTCACCCGTACGTACTTTGTAGGATTCGAGAACCGGCATTACAAAGATCTTTCCATCACCCGACTTTCCCGTCTTGTTTGTTTCAATAATGGTACTGACAACACGGGAAACAAGTTTGTCAGGTACAACAAATGATAACATCCTTTTTGGTACCAGACGCTGCGACTGACCAAGTTGTGAGATTGCTTCTTCATAACCCAGTTCAGCACCCTGCAGTACCTTAAAGTCAACCAGACCCTTGCCACGACCGAGACACTCTCTTGCATTCATCGAGCTGATTCCAGCTGCTGAAAGTGCTTTCTTCGTCTTATTGATCTTATGCATCCTAATTACTGCAATGACCTCTTTCATTTTGAAGGCTCCTTTGCATCAGTTTCAGGTGGTTCCTTGACACCAGAGCTAACGGTGTAAACTTCTTCAACCTGCGATACAAATATTTTCCCATCACCAAATGAACCTTTGTCACCGGTTCGGGCAACGCTCATTACCGTTTTGATAACAAAATCCTTATCTTTTGATGGGACAACGGTGATTAGCATCTCTTTTGGGATTTCGTCATAGGTAACTTCACCGATTTTAATACCGCGTTGTTTACCACGTCCAACAACATTTACCTTGGTAACCGCAGGATATCCGGCATCCATAAGTGCAGCAAGTACTGCATCTGTTTTTTCCGGGCGGATGATAGATCTGATCATAACCATAATAAAGTCCTTTCTAATGTTCTAAAGAGGTCAGTTAGCAATGCCGTATTCAATGAGAAGTTTCTCGAGTTCATCGGTATGCATTGGCTTTGGAATGATAAACATTTTGTTTTCGTCAATCTTCCTTGAAAGCGTACGGTATTCATCAGCCTGTGCATGTGACGGATCAAAGTCGATAACTGTTTTTCTGTTAATTTCAGCTTTCTGTACCATATTGTCACGCGGAACAAAATGGATCATCTGTGTACCAAGCTTCTTTGCGAAAGCTTCAATCAGTTCTTTCTCATTGTCAACCTTGCGGCTGTTGCAGATAAGTCCTCCAAGACGAACAACACCGGCTTCTGCAAACTTGACAATACCTTTACAGATGTTATTTGCTGCATACATAGCCATCATTTCTCCGGAGCAGACAATGTAGATCTCCTCTGCTTTACCTTCACGGATAGGCATTGCAAACCCGCCGCATACAACGTCACCAAGAACATCATAGAACACATAGTCAAGTTTCTGTTCTTCGGTGTAGGCCCCAAGCTGTTCAAGAAGGTTAATGGAGGTAATGATACCGCGGCCTGCACATCCGACACCAGGTTCCGGACCACCAGATTCAACACAAATGGTGTTTTTAAAACCGGTTTTTCGGATATCTTCAAGTTCAACATCCTCACCCTCTTCTCTGAGTGTGTCAAGCACTGTTCGTTGGGCAAGTCCTCCAAGCAGTAAGCGTGTTGAGTCTGCTTTCGGGTCGCATCCTACAACCATAATGTGTTTTCCTGCTTCAGCAAGACCTGCAACGGTGTTTTGTGTTGTGGTTGACTTTCCGATTCCGCCCTTGCCATAGATAGCAATCTTTCTCATACGTTTCTCCTTTACACGAGCTGTTGTTGTGTTTACGTATGTATAACAACGCAAGGCTTGTGCCAATTGGACTGGATAGGCAAATAATCAATCAAAAGATGTCCAATTTTTATTGAGTCTGTATAATGTATAGGAATTTCTAACAGATAGGGCTGGCTCACAAAAAAATTGATATGGCGTAGTGATTATGATAAAGTAATGAAGCATAACAAAAATGTTCTATCAGTTACCAATCAAATGCTGTGAACTATAGATATAATGGGAAAAATACCGGTAATTTACACCATATTCGTGAATTCATAATATGTTACAATTTTGTTTGTTATGTAGACTAATTATACAGTTATACAAAAATGAAGCAAAGCTGTTAACAGGGGTTTTTGATTATAGGTATAATACAGGCAATAAGACCTGACGGTTCATGCAAAACACAAACGGATAGTTTTGAACGTGAATGCCAGGTCGCATTTGTCAGAATACCAGACTGGTATCGTAATCATCTTCTTGCGGTAAACAATTGTATATGAAGATGTTTTTTTCCTAACAGCAGGCCGAAGATGGCTCCGAATACACTGCCAATGAGCCGGTTACTGATAAACCGAATGATTCCGAACAGTAAACCAAATACGACTTTGAAAAACAGGGAAAATAAATTTCTTATCATAGTAACTCCTACGTTGAGGTTAATTTGCTGATGCCATCTCAATTTGCAGCTGATGGAATGTATGTCATAAGCTACAGTAATAATACAAATTCAGATCGTTTTTATGACTGGTAGAAGTAATTATACATTGCGTGAAGTGAAAGGGCAAGGGTGTGGCGTGACACGTGACACGTGATGCGTAACGGGAAACAAATTAAAAAGTCCTGGATCAATACCTGTGTCGTCAATTTTGATGCGATTCAATTTCAGACAATTTCTTTCTTTTTTCGGAAATAGTTACGACAACATTTCTGTATGAAAACGAGTATTTTAATGTTAAGGAGTAGGATATCCCGGACACTACAACCATTCGGGTCTCAAATAGATCTGAGTACTTTTAACTTTTTTGTAAGAGGAGCTTTTATGAAACGGCTGCTGATCACTCTTGTATCTTCCATTCTATTGTTACCGTTATCAGAAATTAAGGCTGAAAAGGGAAACAAAAATTCTGAAGATAAAATATCTTACATAATTACTTCCGGTGAGAATATTCGTGTAGAAAAGAATAAGCTTGTTAAATCCATACTATCGAAAAAATCAGATTTCACGGTTACAACATCGGAAAAGAAACAAATTATTTCAGGGTTTGGTGGAGCATTTAACGAACAGGGGTGGGAAGCCCTTGGCAAACTGGACGAGAGTGAAAGGCAAAAAGTACTCACTGCTATATTCAGTTCCAGTGAAGCAAATTTCTCCTATGGAAGAATTCCGATCGGTGCGAGTGATTACGCACTTGAGCGTTATTGTTGAATCTCACGCAATTTTCACATGAAAATCTCACGATAAATTCTTTCCGGTACCAATAAAAAACGCTCCCTGCAATCAAGGAGCGTTTCACATTCAGATGTTAGTATTGAATGGTTAAAAAG